>CABMDX010000128.1 GCA_902385025.1 uncultured archaeon
CATGTCCCAAGCCTATCAAAACCTCTGGGAAGCAACGGGTAGAAAAGCGCCTGACCCCTATAAGGACCCCTGCGCTTCCCAGTATCTCCTCCTGGATGAGTTGAGATCATATGCCTCCAGAGACCTCTCCGCGCCATTTATGAGATTTCTTCGGGCGGAATTCAAGAAAGTATTTGTTCCTACCCTTCGATTGATGACTGATTTCTGCAAATCTGAGAAGAAATACTCATGGGAAGAGGTAAAATCCCAGCTTCAAGAGATCATGCTGACGCTGGAGGTTGATGTGAGCTGGAAAGAGTGCGAGGCCAGGCTTGATCACTACCTTTATAAAGTCGCCCCTTTGCTGGAGAACAGTTCCGACTTTTGATCCGTTGGATTTAAAGATGGATGACTAATCTTAAGCCTAGAATATTATAAAAAATTAGTCAAAACTGCGTCGACGCACCCCGCAGCAGAGCTGCGGGGTATTCAAAATAATAAGATTTTGCCAAAACACTAAACCAGAGATTATTGAATTATCGGTCTTGGATTGAATACCATCACGGGAAGAGCAATTGCCCAGCTCTCATGAAGGAAAAATCCTATGGATGATGGAGAAGAGTACTTAAAAGAGAACCGGCAGAATCGGCTCATCACCTATATCCAGGACCTTCCAGGGGCCTGGCAGTAATTGTAATGGCTGTCCACCAGATGGCGCTATGGTTCGAAGGCTCTGCATCGTCCCATATCCCCCCCAATAGAGCAATATGGGATTAATAGGATGCGCTGCCTCCCTGATGCAAGATTTGCCCGCATACTACTCGAATCCATAAATAGCGCAATGCCACTGAGTTGTTCACCTCTCTGCGCCTTCTGGGATTTCCTGCAGGACCCATTTGCTTTGGGCGGCCCCGTGCAACGTTTTCGCCGGTCTGGCCAAAGCTCGTAGGCAGAACAAAAATGCAAAATCAGTGCCTCAATTCAGCCTATGCCTCTTATCACGGGCCTGTTTTGTGAGGGATAAATTCGGGAGTCGAAGGGGGAAAAAAATTTTCCCGAACGTATACCTTAATTAAGATTCTAGAATAGATATAGACGATTGTGATAATCGAATGTGATCAATTATAATCAAGATCCAAATTAAAGGCTCTTCGCTATTTGCAGTGGCCAAACCTTGGCCACTATGCACTCAACCGATTGTTATAGCACTCTCTGCGCGTCCTCTGTGAGAATGGTCGTTTGCCACTGGCTATAGCCAAACTGTCACGGACTGCTACCAAATTAGTAATGAGGACACAGAGCTGGCACGGAGGACTCGACTATTCCATTACCCACACAGAATAGCGAGGAGATAAATTAAATATTGAGAGGAGTAAACTATTCGCGCTCCCACTCCTTCGTTCCTGATGGCTTCAAGATCTTTTGAGCATCGCCGCGCAACAGCATGTTGGTGAGTGCCGAGAGTGAGCAAAGTGTTCCCCGCCCTTCGACCTCTTGTCCCGGGATCCTGGCCACGATGCCTCCTTCTGCCGTGATCTCGATCTCCGTACCGATCTCGCTCAGGCGGTGAAGGATAATATTTCCCGTGGCACCCATTGACTTGTTCATCCAGCAGTGCTTGAACGGGCAGAGATTGCAGTAGGTCCTGAATAGCTCTGCGCTCGCCTCAGGCACAAGGCCTGCCACAACCTCGGCCTTGGCAGTACCATAGGCCATGCAGCAACCTCTCACGTTTCGGGCCAGGATCTCTTCACCCCTGGCAAGTGTAACCAATACGCGTCCGCCTGAAACGATGTAGCGGTTTTCGATGTTCATCTCAAACTTCTTTTGCCCGGTATTGGGCGAATCCAGAAGATCCGCCTTGATGCGCTCTGAGAGCAATGGAGTTCTGGCGGCTCCAATGGCAACAGCACAGGTGGGACAGTATGATGCAGGCGACTTGGCAACTGCATTGCCCTCGCTATCGAGGAAAATGGCCATCACACCCAGGCCCTTTCTGCGAATGAGCGTGCGCCCACCCAGCTCTTTGACCGCCACAAGGGCAAGAGCTGCAGCGGTCAGGACCCGGCCAAAGCCCTGCATTTCAGCAACCAGTCGGATGTCCTCCTCGGTGTTGATGCCTTCTTGCTGCAGAGCCTCAGCCACGCCCTGCGGGATCAATCCGGCATTAATCTCTGCGGCGAGTACGGCAGGAGACCAGACGACGCCAAAGCCCTCGCTCATAACGGCCCCCCTGTCATCGAAGATGCGGGCCAAAATGCCCCCGGGGCGCTCGTAGGCTATGATACGGCCGCCTTTGCGGCAGATCTCTTCAGCTACAGCATGGCAGATGCCGCAGGCCCCCTCGCGAGGATGGACGGCAGACTTGGCCTGCAGGGCAAGCTCTTCTTGAAAGTTGGACATGCAAATCGAAGTATCCATTATTGTTCATGATCAATTAGGTTTTCTATGAATGGAAGCGTGCTCTGAACTCATATCGCTAAGCTTCTCCATACGGACAAACGGCCCTGCCTAATTGATGGGCAAGCATCTCTCCATCGACCATGTAATGGGTGTGGCCCCCGATGAGACCACAGTGGTGAAGAACGATGCACTGAAGTTTATGGAACCGGTCATGGAGGAACGAGTCAGGACAGGGTGAAGCGGCATCCTACCATAGAGAACGGAGTTGTCATTGGCGCAGGTTCCATCCTCATCCCTGGCCTCAATACCATAGGCAAAGGGAAATGTCGGAGCAGGCTCTTAGTGGTTCTGATCGTGCCAGCGGGCGCGACAGTGCCAGGAGTATCGGGATGGATGGGCTTAGGGCTGAGGAGCTTAAGGCGAGACTGGCACGAGAGGAGGATATCTGAGAGGCACTGCTATGATGTGCTCGATCCGGAAGGCGGCGTCATTATTATGGACCTGAGCCAGATCATAGAGATAAGAGCATTAGACGAAAAAGATGGAACAGGGAACGCTTCACCGGAAGTCTCGAACCGTGAAGATGAGCTAGAAAGGTTATAATCGCCCTGCATCATCGAGGCAAATATTGATATGGTTCAGACGAGATTTAGACGCGGATAGCAATCTATTAACAATTGTGATAGAAATCCAAGGTCAGAAATATATGAAATCTCCCTGTGAAGTCATAGTTTGGGATGTGCTGCCCAGCATCCGGGCAGCCATCGCCGAGGAATTGGTCCGGCGCCAGATCTCGCAAAAGGAGGTCTCGAAGATGCTCGGTATCACTCCTCCGGCCGTCTCCCAGTATGTCTCTAAAAAGAGAGGCTACAGTATCGAGTTTGATGACGATGTCAAGGCAGCCATCAGCAGGCTGGCCGACGATTTGACGCAAAAGAAGGTAGAGAATCTGGTGGAGCGAATTTGCGAGATCTGCAAGATAGTAAGAGGCAACGAATCAACCTGCGTACCGAGCCAATGCGAATAGGGCAATTGCTATGAGTTTTGCTGCTCTTCGTCCAAGAATATATGGCGAAAAACTGAAGGCGCATACTTTCCAGAAGAGAAAACTATGGACCACCTGAAAAGGGATGCCTTGAAGAGGAGCATTGCCGAAAAGGAAAGACTCCTGGTTGCATTTTCCGGCGGAGTGGACAGCAGCCTCCTGGCAAAGCTTGCACATGATGTGCTGGGAGATAATGCTGAGTGTATCCTCCTGGACTCTGAGACCCTGCCGCAAAGCGAATTGCAGTATGCCCAGAACCTCGCTAGGTCCCTTGATTTGAATTTTCGAATAATAAAATACAGCATTTTCGATTTTAAGCCATTCCTCGAAAATACCGCTGACCGATGCTATTATTGCAGGAAAAGGTCGGCCCAATTGCTGAAAAGCCTGGCAGCCGAAAAGGGCATAAGCTGTATTGCCGACGGCGTCAACCTTTCGGACTGCAGCGACTTTCGGCCCGGAATCCAGGCCTCCAATGAGGAAGGAATCTGGCATCCTTTCCTTGAGGCGAAGATTTCCAAGCAGGAGATCCGCGATATGGCGAAAGCTATGGGTCTTGCCTTCTATTGCAAGCCATCCTATGCATGCCTTTCCACTCGAATTCCCTATGGCGAGCGGATCACAAAGGAGAGCCTGGTGCTGGTGGAAAGGTCTGAAGACATTCTGAAAAGAATGGGCTTCGGACAGCTCAGGGTAAGAGCGCACGGCCAGATGGCTCGCATAGAAATTCCAGATCAGGACATGGAGAGGGCCTTTGGCTGCAGAGAAGCGATCGTGCGAGAGCTTAAAGACGCCGGTTTCAAATACGTCACACTGGACTTGGAGGGCTTTCGCAGCGGCAGTATGAATGAGGTTTTATGAATGTCCAAAAAATAAGATCGGATTTTCCCATCCTGAGAGATGTTATCTACCTGGACAGTGCCTCCACCAGCCTGACACCGGAGCCCGTCTTGGAAGCTGTGGTGGATTACTACCGGGGATACAGAGCGAACGTTGGACGCGGAGTCTACCGGCTGGCTCAGCTCGCAGACCAGCGCTATCGC
>CABMDX010000129.1 GCA_902385025.1 uncultured archaeon
AATTGATTTCATGGCATTTCCTCACAGATATCTCAAGTAATTAGATCGGATTTCTTAATACATAATGATTCCCAAAAAAAGCAAAAAGAATTAATTTGGCTAGCAGTGGGTGAATGAGATATTCTATAACCGTGGCATTCCAAAGGTAGTTCCCGAGATTGCTGTATTTTTGCATGGGCCCTGTATCCTACTACCATTGCTCCTCGTCCATCGTTAAATAATTTTCACCTATGATCCGCTCCTCATTTATATTTATCATGATACATCCTGTTAATCTCATCAGGAATTGATCACTCGAGAAGGCTCCAACAGGTCTGCTTCTGCGTTTGAATTCCTTATTAATGCGCCAAATAAGATTTGGCTCCTCGCTATCTCATATGGGTGAGAGAGTGGTTCTATCATCTCTGTGACTTCACATGGAAAAATTCAAAAAAACAAGATGCTGTGGTTCAACCGCATCCCTCCTTCAAATCTTTCTCCACCAAATATCCTGCCTGACTGATGACTTTTATCATCTCGTCGATATCCATCATGCTTATGGGCGAAAGAGCTGGTTATTCTTGGTTTGGTTTTCTTGACCTCTGGCTCTTGGTAATTCTCGTGATTTATAAGCAAATGATGGAGAATGCAGAGCACTTTTCTGGCGAGCGCAACGGCTGCCATATTCTTCTTTCCGCACCTTGCCAAGATCCTCTGGAAGAATCTCTCTAACTTTGAATTCTTCCTGGTCCTTGATATGACTTTTGCAGCTTCCACCAAGATCCTTCGCATATTCTTAGATCCCGTCTTAGTGATCTTCCCAGTTCGCAGCTTGTCTGCCGATTGGTAGACCGAAGGCACAATGCCGAAGTATTTTGCCATCTTATCCGCACTTGAAAAGTCCCTGTAATCACCCATTTCTGCAATAATGGTAGCCGCCGAAATGAATCCAACGCCTGGTACAGATAAAGCAATTTTCAAATCCTCTTCGAAGGGTTTGACTTTTATGGCGATCTCAGCTTCCAGAATTTTTATCTTCTTACTGATATCATCTATGACATCAAGATTTGCCTTGATCAAAAATACCTGGAAGGGATCAATTCCATTCCTAATGGCTTCTCTGAGTTCGTCCTCCTTTTTCCGAACCCTCTTCGAAGGTATTCCAGATAGGATCTGATCGATCGTCTTTCCTTCCAGAAGCCTATCAATGATATATCTTCCAGATTTGCCAAAAGAGTCGGATATGACTGAGGAGAGCTTGATGCAGCAGGTCGAGAGTAATTGATGAATCCGGTTCTTGACTTTGGACCTCGCATTGACCAATTGTCTCACGAGCACGAGTTATGCTTCTTAGATCTCAGTAATCCTTGGGATAGATTCTGGAGGGCGTGATGAGATTATTGAGACAATATATCGCGATTCTTTCCAAGTCGAGTTTATCGGTTTTCTTGTGCTCAATATTCCGGATCTGATATGCATTGGCCAGGATAAATTCGACATGATCTTCCAGAATGGTGAAGATAGGATCCCAAAAACCTCCCGTGGATTTTACAGCCAGCCTCTGGCATCTGTGGTCTAAAATCCAGGATCTAAATGCCAAGAGGCCATCTCGGTTCATATCAAAACGTTCTTGAAGCTTCAATCCACTCCGGGATATCATTGTAGCAATAGGAAAATCCCTGTGGATATCCGCTCCGCATACTATTTCCTTATCTGAGTCCATCGTCTCCCTTGCCTGATATGGGCAGATGATGATCATTCGTGAGTGCAACTTCACATACGCGTTCAAAGACGCATTGGGGCATCCGCGAGATCATGGTTGTCTTTGTGTCGAGATCAAGTCTCAGTGCACAGATCAGCCTTCACTCCCCATATCAGCCTTGCCTATGGCTCTGCGGGTTTTTCATGCTTGGGGCATGATCCCTGCCTGTGGATATCAAGATTCTCAGGTCCATTTCGGGCATTGGAATAGTATCAGCCTATACAATCTTAGCTGAGATAGGAAACTATCTGGACTTCAAGAAACCTGAGCAGCTGGCAATGTGGGCAGGTCTTGTTCCTTTTGTCTATCCGTCTGCCGATAAGCTGATTACAGGAAGTATAACCAAACAAGGCTGAGACGTATTATGACTCATGCGCCATAGCCCCCAGTATGTCAAGGATCATAGATATATCCGAGTAATGATAACAATTTGCCAGACATGTATGCAATTATTGCCTGCGGCATCTTTGCAAAGGAAGTTGAGGCCCTCCGAGCGGAGATTGGATTTGATTTTGAGGCCCATTATCTTGGACCTGGCCTTCATGTGGACTTCGACGAACTGAAAGCCGCCTTGCAGTCAGAGCTGGAGATTTGCCGCCAGAATGATAGCGAAGGCATAATTGTAGCCTATGGCCAGTGTCACCCTGCGATTGCGGATATCCTTAAACCCTATCATACGGCATTAATCGAATGCCAGAACTGCGTTGATGCCTTCATCACCCGCAAGGGAATGGAGAAGAAGGCGAATGATGGCCTCTTCTTCTACCTCTCGTCCGGCTGGTTGGAGGCCTGGAGGGATATCTTCAGGCGTCTTAACTGGGGTCCTGAGGAGGCCAGGCTGCAAATGGGTTCGTTCCGGGGAGCTGTTTATATGGATACCCTGAAAGATGCTCACCTGCGCGAGCAAGAGCTTTTAGAATTCTTCGATTTCACCAATCTGCCCTTTGAGGTGATGCCAGTTGAGCTGGACCATTTCAAAATGCTCCTGATCAAAGCCAGAGAAAGCCTGGAGGTCTAGAGCTTGGACGAGCTGGAAGAGATACGCAAAAGAAAAATGGAGAAGATTATGAGCGAGATGAATAAAACCCCTGCACCTTCTGTTGAGCTACCGAGCAAACCCGTAGTGGTCATGGATGCCACTATCGATTCCGCCGTCAGCCAGTATCCCCTCTTTATCCTGGATTGCTGGGCTGAGTGGTGCGGTCCCTGCCGCATGATCGGACCGATAATCGAAGAGATGGCGGCAGAGATGAAGGGAAAGGTTGTCTTTGGCAAATTGAATGTCGATGAGAATATGCAGACCTCAAACAAGTACAGGATCTCAGCCATTCCCACCCTGATGGTCTTCAAGAATGGAAAACTTATCGATAAACTGGTGGGTGCCTATCCCAAGGCCACTCTGGCTGCAAAAATCCAAAAATACCTCTGAGGACTTTCTTCAGAGGCTCTTCTTTTTCCTATCCGGGTCACTCTTTGGAGTGTCAAGGTATGCTGTTTGCAGTCTTGATCAGGGGATATCCTGAGATGCTGTAGACTTTTCTGTCGGCAAGGTTGCCTGGCGCCTCGTAGTTGGGCTTGGTTCTCCTATATTCATCGATGCTGTAGAACGGCTTATAAATGCTGGTGTTAGCTGTAAAGTTGGAAACATTTCCCACTCTCTGGCTGAGGTCAAAAGCGTCTCTTGGCTGCCCGGCTGTCTCCAGGTTATGCATGGGCCTGCTGGAGAGTACATCCAGATTATTCACATCTTTGATCTTCTCGAAGCCGGCTCGCAGGACTTTGCCATGACGTTTGGAACCTTGAGAGGCGTCTATTGCAGCATCCTCTGCAGAGCTTTGGGTGGCGTTCTGAGGCGTGTTTTGAGTGGCATTTAATGTGGCATTTTCTGTTGTATTTCCTGTTGCATTCAGGTTGCCATCAGCGCTTGCAGCCATGTAGACCATTAGCCCCAAAATACCGATAAAGCAGGCTGAAATCCAATGCATTGAACCCTCCACTGGTTACTTATCTCGAACTTGGATGTTTTTGGTTTTGTCTCTTTTTTAGAATCTTTCTTTTCTTGCGATTCTATCTTTTCCATCGCCTGAAAGCGAGCAATATAAGGGCGGCCACGATTCCTGCACCCTGGAAAAGAGGCTATTTCTTTGCCGCATCTGTGGCGTTGCTCCTGATTATGGGCTTGGCCTCGATCACATTCTCTTCCAGATCTATAATGCTGCCATCCTGCCCATGAAGTATTGTGCGTAGCTGGTATATGCCCGGCTGCAGGGTCTTGTTCCAGGAGATCTCCACAGTCTCGTCATCATCGGTGAGAAGCACCGGGGTTTTTTTCTCTGTGATATTGAGCATCTTGCCATTCTGCGATAGCTCGAACCTCAAATACCCCTCGAAAGGAACGCGCGAGTTGCCAAACACGGTAGCGCTGGCTCCCGTCTCATCCTGATAGGTCTCAGTGATCTTTGCATCCTCTTTGGCCACAAAGGAATTCATGAAAGCCCTGGTCTGGTTATGATTCAGCTCAACGATCTTCACGCGACCGGCATACTCCTGGCCATCCTCTAAAATTTGTTTCCATGCATAATCTCTCTGAACGGCCGACGCATAGCTTCCACTTATGGGAACGGCCTCTTCTCTTGTAACATAGACAGCCTTGCTGCCCACGGCAAGCATGTAGTAAATATCCACTATAGTTGGATCCCTGGCACTGATGGCAAGATGCATGCCGCGAGAATCAGCACGAAAATCACGCACATCAAATCTTACTGGCTCCACTCCGCCATAGTAAAAGCTGTAGCATTTCTTCGTGGTCCTGGACCCATTTTTCCAAAAGCTGGCGCAGACATCATAATTTCCTTTCTCTGCCTGGAAGGGCGACCATCTTATAATCCTGGTACCCGGGCCGTCCAGAGTCATATTCCTGGTCTGCAGCACAACTCCCCCGAAGATCAGATCAAGCTGGAGATCCACACCGTTCATATTCCCATAGATGGTCACATCAGTGGAATCAATGCTGGAGAAAAGGTCCCGGATCTCCTGGAGCTGGGCATTGCGTGCACCCGATGCCCCTGGAATCGCCAGAACTGCTAAGAGCCAGATTGCACAAATTCTCATTTAAGACCTACCTGCAGGATAATTCAGAAATGCTCTAGCGTCCTGCAGGTGTTTAAAATTAACGTATCAATTCCAGAGATGATCATAGAGACAGCCAGTGAGTGAAGGGCGCGATTATCGTGATAAGAAGACTTGTCAGCACAAGCCAGGCTAAGAGCGCCACTGCAGTCCTGGTAAATCTTTCCGCCTCCTTGGGCTTTACCACCTTCTCAAAGGCTGACTGCACCAGATCCCTGAAGATATGGCCCCCATCAAGAGGCACGGCAGGGAGGCAGTTGAAGAGGCCCGCATAAAGGTTGATCCAGCCCACCCAGAGCAGCAAATTTGCGATCCAGAAGAACCGGCCGCCCAGCGGCTCTGCCCAGCCGCTTGGCTCAAAGACCTGTGTCAGCCAGCCACTGAAGCCCGGGAATCCTTTTTGGGTAAAACCGGGGATCCCGGAAAAAGGCAGGCTGAGCATGTAAGTAAATCCCTGCAGTCCGCTGCTGGGAATCGATTTCAGCGACTGCAGAAACTGCCTGGCGGGAGCCTCCTGGAATATGGCTCCTGCAAGAAAGACCGCATTTCCTGATATCCCTATTCCTATGAAACCGGCACCATCGTCCTTGCCGGCTGAGCTCTTCGCGGTGAGATTTATCTGGTATGTTTTGCCTGCGCCAGTAGTTATGGCTATGATCTGTCCGGGATGAGTGGTGTTCATCTTCTTGCGGAAGCCTTCCAGATTGATGATTTCTGTACCATCTATCCCGGTAATCACGCTTCTGGCTGGAAGGCCTGCTCTTGAGGCAGGCGAGTCCTGAAAGATCGAGGCCACCATTATGCCGCGATCAGGCATTCTGGAGAGCTCCACTCTCTCATCTTTATCATTATAAAATAGCTTGAGCTTTGCAGCCCCGCTGCCGGAGCCGAGAGCGCTATAGAACTGCTCGAGGCCACGGATCTCAATTCCATCTGTTTCGAGCAGCGCCATGCCGCTTTCCAGCCCCATCTTTTGAGCCTCAGAGCCTGCAAGTACATCGACGGCTATGACCCTGTCCACAGGAGATATGGAGCCTATGACCGGCCCGAAGAAGAGTGCCATGGCGACTGCCGCTACAAGGAAATTGGATATGACTCCTGCGGAGAGAATTCTGATCCTCGCCGCTTTGCTCACAATGGGTGGCTTATCCTTGGTGCCG
>CABMDX010000130.1 GCA_902385025.1 uncultured archaeon
GGTTGTACTGCAATTGGATCCTCAAATGACATCCTGTCAGACATTCAAACCCTTCAAGCGTCGTGATCTATGACAGAAAGGCCTGCCTCAATTGGCATAATTGCCTGTCTGTCATGACTCATATGCACCATGATCCGCTATCAATGTCGGGGGCATCTGCTCAACCACGCTCTGTGCGATTCCGCCCCAAGGAAGCCGAAATCATCTCGATTCTGAGCGGGTTTGTGCCCTGGAATTCCTAGCGGAGCCCTACAATTAGATCGAATCTGTCTGGCACCGCCTTATCTATCTGCCATCTCCAGAGGATTGAGAGCACTATGAAGATCTCACCGTATGCAGCACAGACTCTGCCAAAGTTTGGCGGGCTGAAAGGTGGGGATGATTCCATAAAGCACCATTATTGCTCCGACAAGCACCGCAACCCAAATTCCTTTGTCTTCCCTTATCGAAAGCCACATGAGATATCCTCCTCCAATCTCATATAATCCGGCCAGGAGGAAGACGAGCAGGGATCTGGCTAACTCCATATACTATATCTCAGAATCATCCTCCTTGCTTTAGTAGGTGCTTTGTGGTATGGCTGGGCAGACAAAGGGCTAATCTTGGTATAGATATCGCAGAAAAGATGCATGGTTGCCCCAATTCCAGGTATAGATCCTTGAGGATTTCGAGTGCAAATAATGACCTTTAAAAACTTTCTGCATTACTGCTTTCGAATCCATCGAAAAGATTATCCCAGATGATAAATGACCTAAAATCAAGCCTGTGGGGGGCTTAGCTAAAATGGAAATTCCATTGCTGGGAGATATTGCTGTTATATTTGTGCTATCCGTAATAGTCCTATTCATATTTCATAAAATCAAGGCACCTGCCATTGTGGGCTTTCTGGTTACCGGAATATTGGCGGGTCCACAAGGTTTTGGATTAATCCATGCCCTGGATCAGGTTGAGATCCTATCTGAGATTGGCGTTATCCTTCTGCTATTTACCATCGGGCTGGAGGTATCCCTGAAAGACCTGATGAAGATTAAGAAGTATGTCCTGGTTGGGGGATCTCTTCAGGTTGCGCTGACTATCCTTGCAGTCTTCGCCATATTGAGGTATCTAGGATATCCTGCAGGGACATCTCTCCTCCTTGGTTTTCTCATAGCTTTAAGCAGCACCGCAATCGTACTGAGGATAATACAGAGCAAATCTGAGTTATACACTCCACAAGGTCGCACAATCCTGGGCATACTCATCTTTCAAGATATCGCAATAGTACCTCTGATGCTTGCAACGCCCCTTCTCCCAGGAGCTACAGGTGATGTAACTGATTCAACGCTGTTCATTCTGGCCAAAGGTTTAGGCCTGATTACCCTGATAATTATAAGTGCAAAATGGATTGTCCCAACCGCACTCTATCATATTGCAAGAATCGGTGATCGGGAGTTATTCCTGCTAAGCCTGGTTGCGATATGCTTCGCAGTGGCCTGGGTCACCTCATTGGCTGGATTGTCGCTGGGGCTCGGTGCATTTTTGGCCGGTCTAACGATATCCGAGTCGCAATACAGCCAACAGGCATTTGGCAATATATTGCCTTTGCGAGATGCCTTCACAAGCTTCTTCTTCGTCTCCATAGGAATGCTTCTGGATGTCAATTTCCTGCTGCAAAATCCTATGCAGGTTGTGCTCCTTGGGTTTGGGATAATGCTTCTGAAGGCTCTAATTGCCGGCCTGGTGATTGCATTTATAGGTCTTCCACTTCGCATAACAATCCTTGTCGGGCTTGCCCTAAGTCAAATAGGGGAGTTCTCATTTGTTCTTTCCCAGGTTGGTCTTGCGCATGGTCTTCTCTCGGAAGATGTTTACCAGATATTTCTTGATGTCGCAGTGCTGACCATGGCGGCAACATCTTTCATCATATCATTTTCTCCTAAAGTGGCGGATGCCGCAACAAAACTGCCACTTCCACATAGATGGCATCATTCCCTGCCAATTATAAGCTCAGATATCGAGGCCGTGACGGATCATGTCATTATCATAGGCTACGGGATTAATGGAAGGAATGTGGCCCGATCTGCAAAGAGTGAAGGAATTCCTTATGTTATTGTTGACATTGATCCCGAAATTGTCAACTCTGACAAGAGAAATGGTGAGCCAATTAGCTATGGCGATGCTACTCAGGAGAATGTTCTTCAAAATGCTGGGATCAAGAATGCAAAAATAATGGTGATAGCAATTTCTGATCGATCAGCAACCCGTAGGATAACGGATCTTGCTAGAAGATTGAATCCAGAGATATATATAATTGCCCGAACCAGATACATTCAGGAGATGGGGGTTCTTCACAATCTTGGTGCAAATGAGGTTATTCCAGAGGAATATGAGACCTCCATAGAGATATTTTCCAGGGTTCTTGAAAAGTATCAGGTGCCAAGAGACCGGATTGAATCCTTTATAGACCATATAAGGTCTGATGGTTATGAGATGTTTCGCAGCATCTCTAAGGAGCCTTACTGCAATTCTGATCTAAGCATGATCAGCAATGATTTCATTACCCTCAAGGTTTCAGAAGGCTCCCAGGCGGCAGGAAGATCCATCAAGGATGTCGGATTAAAAGAAAAGGGTGGGGCATTGCTGGCAATACAAAGAGATGTCCAGATATTCAATTATCCCGAGGAGAACTTTGTGTTTCAACCCGGGGATGTGGCCATTCTCCTTGGATCAGAATCGCAGATATCCTCGGTTGAGGAATTGTTTGAAAAGCAGTAGAGTCATATAGATGATGGAAACGAGGGGTTGATTTTTTCCAAAGAAACGGTTGATGTGAATCAAATATCAATTTAAATTATTATTAAATCTGGCAGGCTGCTTAATTGCTGAAAGTATTATTGAATAGCACTGATCATTAATTAGGAATAGACGAATCTATATTTATATCTATTATTCTTGGCCTCTTTTATTTAAGTCAATTTTAGTTCTAGATGGTCCTGAGTCGTTGATGCAAACATTATTGATGGGACTGCTTTTTTGTGTGTTGTACTGCAATTATCAAATGACGAGGAAGAGAAAGGCAAATTGGACAAGATTCTTCAGCTACAGCTCCAGTTTATGCCCCTTTTCTATCTGCTGAATCTGTTCCTCGCTCTTGGCGGCCAATTCCTTGAACTGATTGATGGTATCCCGCATTTTGGGCAGTGCTTCCTGCTTATAGGTGTTGATGGCATCCAAAGCTTCCACCGCATCGGCAAAAGCAGCCTTCAGCGTCTCGACGGAGATATTGGTATCCATTGATTGTTTCTGGATTTCCACTCCTTGTTTCTTCAGCATTTGCGTGGTGCTGCCTATGATATTATTCGTGGTCTCATTGAGCATTTGAATCTTCTTCAGGACAATATTCTGGTTATAGAGAGAGCTGGCAACCATCATTGAGATCCGCAATGCGGAAATTGTCACATTGTTGGCCCTTTCCACCCCGCGCATCAGTTCCTTATTATTTCTGATCATGACCTCTGTCGCCATCACGCCCTGCTGATTGACGACAATCATCTGTTGCATATCCATAATCCGCTGCCGCAGCGGAAAGAGGACTTCTTCGGTGACAAATTTAACCTTTTCCGGGTCTTCGTTCCTGGCTTTGGCTGCCTGGATCTGCTTTTCAATCGATTCGTCCATCAGGGTGCCAAGCTGGATCTCTTTCATCAGCTTTCGAGTCAAATTGCGCAATGCCTGCTGTTCGATTTCCAGAGTAGTGTTATCGTTTTTCAGGGCTATTTTCCCTTTGTCCAAAGAGACAATGATCTCCGCAATCGCCGAATCTGCTTTCTGGTATTTGGCAAAATAGGCCCTGATGGGGTTAAATATAATGCCGAAAATGCCGGTCTTGGTAAAATCAACCAGGCTGGGGTCCAGGGGTGGCCGAAAGTAAAACTGTCTGCCGACCTTGCAATCGATCTCGCCAATCTCCCGAGTTACATGGCCGCGAAACTCCGGATCCTAAAACGCCTCAGCTCCACTGCAAAGTCCGAGAACGCGACGCTTGTTACTGAGTCTTCGCTCTATCAGCATTTCGAACTGGTGCCGGGAAAGCAGGCATTCCTGCGGGGAATGAACCTGAAACCCTCTGACAATTGCCAGGCTTATCTCGAGATCACGATCCCTGATAATGCATTGGACGGGAATTATCGCCTGTCCATTGCCCAGTTGGTTGACGGAAAGGAGATGGGCCGGGTGACTCGAATGCTTGCCGTGGGCGACTATCCCTTTATGGGAAACAGGCGCACGCTTGAGCTCCATGTGTCTGGCTGTGAGTGGGCAGCAAAGACCAGCGGGCGGAATAAGGTAGCTTACGACAGCATCGAGCGGGCACTGAAACATGGTTACAACGGGTGCGCCTATTGCCTGCCTGAATATAATACGGGTTAGGCGCTGATCGAAAGCTGGAAGAAGGGTTTTGGGGGAAATGGGGTAAACGGAGGTTTTCGGTCTCCGTTTTTTCATTTCCAGACCATCTTTGGGCAGAGAGCATGGCTTTATCATGCAATGCCACTGCAAATGCTACGTTTTCATTCTGTAGAGCTTATCAATAGCTATTGACGCGTTTTCGCCATCATTGAGATAAATCAATTCAATTTCGTCGTTCGATATTATTGTCCCCTGGGAATATCCACCATCAAACTCTGCAATCTGGAGCATTCTATTATCCAAACCAATGGCTCCCGCAAAACCTTCCTCGAGCTTTGCGCCGTTTTCCAGCATGATTGTGAGGTTTCCAGCAAAGATGCGCCCTTGCTGCTCGGTGAAAGCAACAATAATGCTTTCATTATCTGTCATATTGTGCAGTCCCTTGCCTTCATCATAGCTGATCCACGAACCATTCCATTTGCCCAGCAGGTCAGGAATTTCCGCAGCACATATCTCCGTGGCTGATAAGACAAGAAACAGCAATGCGAAGAAACAAATCGTTTTCATATATTGCCCTTTATCGATCTCTATTATAAATAATTTCGCGGAAAGGAGCATCACAATAGTGTCCGAAAGCTAGACAAAAATCGTTCTCTTTTCCTGATACTGGCGTTCGATGGAGCGCCTCCCCAGAAGAGCCTTTGGATGCCTCTCGCATCTTAAATTTGGATAGGGGGCCGATATCTGCAGAGTGATTGCCCGGATGATGCAATGTGATCGGTCCAGCCTTCCATCGAATATCAGTACCTTAAAATCGCCCCAATTCCTCCGATCGACTCCAGGAATGCATCATCCTCTACCAGCA
>CABMDX010000131.1 GCA_902385025.1 uncultured archaeon
ATTATGATAATAGATATCAATAAGGCCCATAATCGTGCGCGCTGGCCATCCATATGTTGTGAACCCATTTCACAGCAGCTCGACCAGCAACGAAATCATTCAAAATGAGCATTTGCACAAGGCACTCATATACAAAAATTTTTTAAAGTTGTGCGCGGAATAACCCATCCAATGAGTTTGAATCACCATCTTTCCTGCCGCACCCGTATAATCATTAAGGATCTATGATGAGGTGAAGAAGGCAATAATATCTGGAACCCGAGTCTCAAGGATACTATCTGCCAAAGCAATTAACAGAATCAAAAAAACCTGAAAATGAATTGGGCGAAAAGATACTGGATAAAAAAAATAATCTATACAGTACAAAATTAAAAAGAATTTGTGCGCATATTAGACAACTAATTCTCAGGATGCCTGATTGGGCTCAAAGTATTCCTCAATCAACCAGTCGCCGATCTCCTTAAGATATCTGCGTCTGCGTTCGTCTTCCGCAATGAGCTGGAAAACCTCAGAGAGATCCTCATCCATTAAATTCCTAGTTATCCGCTGGCGGCATTTAAACTTATCGAATGCCCCAGAAGCCATCCGCTCTTTCTTGGGCTATGATGCGCCCTTCGCCCGAACCTTTCCCAGGATTAAAGCTACGGCGTATGGGCCTTTGTCTCTCTTGAGGAGACCCGCGTGTATGGGATGGTCGCCACAGAGGATGAAGAGTGTCTCTGGATCTGCAGCGCGAAGGATTTTCCCGATACAGAGATCGATGAGCATGGCAGCAGTTCTGATCTCTTTTGCACCCCTGCCCAAATGCACGCTTTTATCGATTCCTATAAAGTAAGAGACAAGAAGCCTAGGCCGCTGCAAAAGAGCTTCCATTGTCATGCGGCATGCCTGACGATCAAACTCCTCCGGTGGAATTGTGTCCGGTATCCCATTTGCGATCTCGATCAGACCTGAATATACCTGGGCGCCATTACTTTCCATGATGACGGCAGACTTGAGCCCTGCGGCACTGGCCAATTCCGGCAAGCTCAGGATGCTGGACTCCTTTGCCCCTGCCTTATCCATTATTTTGTGGTGCTCTGGCAATAGCCCGCTCAAGATGCTGGCAATGGCAGGTGTTGTGTGATTGGATACCGCCTCAGCCGAAAGCAGCATCCCCTCTTCCATAAGCACAGAAATGTTGGGCAAATGAGGCAGAAGCCATTTCATCAGATCGTAGCCAAGACTGTCAATGATGATAAGCGCCACATTTTTGCAGCCCCATTCGGCCACCTGATCTATGGGCCGGCCATCTGAATTTGGAAGCTGCAGTCCCAGGATACTGGCCACGGTGGGTGCTATGTCAAGCTGGCTGTAGCTTGGCGTGCCCTCTTGAATTTCCATTTTCGTGCCATCTCTGGCCATTATCAGTCACCTTTGATCTATCGCGGCTTGAAGCATTAAATCCCATGGTCTGCTTCTGCCTTGTCCGACAAATGGGGCGGACGTTGATCATTTTCCTTCTGCCTCCACAGATATAAATAGGGATGAAGATAATTTAAAATACAGAAAATCATGAAAAAAACATTGCACCTTATCGCCATAATGATGCTGCCCCTTCTGGCAGTGATGATCGGGGCATACGCCTATTCACCGAATGTAGATATCGATTACAGCCATAACGTCGTCGGGACAGGAACGGTTATGACAGACTACAGGATGGGATCTACAGACAGCACAGAGGCTGCAGGCAGGGTTCGCGGCACTGGAGAGGTGGTAAATAAGTATGTATTCCAGCTCAACAACTCGGAGAACGTCACCATCGAGGATCAGTTCCAGTTTACAAAGATCTCCGCCCCTCATGAAATAACCATCCGCGACTATCCAAAGATAACGAAAAATCCCGGAAGCTTTCGCTTGCTGGGAACGAGCTGGGCCGCAAAGGTCAAACTTCTTGAATCGGCCAATAATCAGAGCAACTCCAGTTGAAATGGAGATCTCGAGCCGACACTTTCGCTCTGCTCCAAAGATTTATAGATAATTCCGCAAAGGTTGTAGCTGACATGCAAGACCGCCAGGAAATCACAATGAAGTTCCAGGAGCTGAAGGCGTTATGCAAATCGGCTGCAGAAGAGGTTCAGAAAAGGGATAGTCTTCTCGTGGTATCACATGTGGATGCCGATGGTCTTACTGCAGCAGGCATCATATGCACTGCTCTTGAGAGGAGGAATATCGACTACTCGTCCCTCTTCTTCCGGCAGCTTGATGAAACGGCCCTGGAAAATGTCGCAGATTTTGGAGCAGATCTCGTCATATTCACCGATCTTGGAAGCGGAATGATCCAGCAGATCTGCAATCTGGGTCTGCGGGCTATCGTGGCCGATCACCATAAGCCTGCAAAAGCTGAGGCAAGGCCCCTGGCTCATATCAACCCTCACCTGGTAGGTGCCGATGGGGCAACAGAGATCAGCGGCAGTGGCACCTCCTTTCTTCTGGCATCTGCCCTTTCGGCAGAGAAAGAAAATAACGACCTTGCTGCCCTGGCTGTGGTGGGCGCGGTGGGGGATTTGCAGAACAATGCCAGTGGCGCTCTTCCGGGCCTCAACCGCTTGATACTGGAGATCGGATCGACGGCCGGGGCAGTCTCCTTCCACCGCGACCTCAAGCTCTTCGGCAGGCAGACTCGCCCCGTCTTCAAAATGCTGGAATACTCTCAGGATCCATACCTGCCCGGGCTTTCTGGAAATGAGGATGCCTGCATCGCATTCTTAAAAGAGATTGGGATACGCCTGGGCGGCGAGAAATGGAGACGCTGGATTGATCTCAGCCAGGAAGAGAAGGCAAGCGTGGTCACTGCTCTCCTGCGCAAGGGCCTGCGCAGCGGTCTTTCCAGCGTTATGCTGGAGCGGCTCATCGGTGAGGTCTATATCCTCCTGCATGAGCGAGAGGGGACCGAGCTGCGAGATGCCAGCGAGTACTCCACGCTTCTCAATGCCACAGCTCGCTATGGATATGCTGATGTGGGCCTGAAGGTCTGCATGGGCGATCGGGATAAAAGCCTCGATGAGGCGCGCACGCTGCTAAACCAGCATCGTCAAAACCTTGTCAATGGCCTGAAGCTTGTCAGCACCAGAGGGATCACTCCTTTGAGGAGCGTCCAGTATTTCGATGCAGGAGATTCGATCCAGGACACAATCATAGGAATTGTGGCAGGCATGAGCTTTCAGATGGCAGATCGAACGCGTCCCATCCTGGCCTTCGCCAGGACAGAGGAGGGGGACCTCAAGGTCTCAGCCAGAGGCACACATGATCTTGTCAGATCGGGCCTGGATCTGGCAGAGGCATTGTCGCGCTCGGCTGCTGCCGTGGGGGGCGTGGGCGGGGGCCACAATGTCGCTGCGGGGGCTACCATCCCGCCGCAGTCAAAGGACGAATTTCTGCAACTGATGGATGCAGTGGTGAGCGAGCAGTTGTCCCGCCAGAAGATGCAAAACCATTGAAAAATGGAACCGGATTCAGGCGCATGGCAGGTACCCGCATTCGCACATATGGTCCTTGGCCACAATTATCTGCTCATCGATGCTGAAATTGCCCACAAACATGTGGTTGATGCGAGATACCTCTTCCTTCGGATTGAGTGGCCCGGACCTTGGGTCGCCGCTCTCCTGATCCAGAACCAAATATCCGATACGGCCAATGCCGACAAAGTCCGCGTCAATCACCATCTCCGTGACATTATGAAGTGCCTTGAGCTCCATCCTGGTGGAGAGGCGTGTAGCATCGGTAAACTCCTTTGAGGCGCTCATTCTCAGTGGATAGTTCTGCAATTTGGTGCTCTCTCGGAACTTCTGATCATAAGCGAAAAGATGTGCATTGGGATTGCTCTTGCTTCCTATCTCCATTACATAATGCTCTGCAAGCACCGGACTTAGAATACTGAACAGGAGCATCAATGCCAGAAATCCAGTCCCCGCACGCACCAACCTTTCGCGAATTATCTCACATCTCCTCTGAAAGGCTCCAATGGTACTCTTCGCTCAGCTCTCCCGTGTAAACAGTTACGGCCGGCCCCTCCATAAAGGCCTTGCCCTCCTCGAAGGTTATGATTAGAGGGCCGCCTTTCGTCTCTACCAGGACTTCATCTCCCACCAGTCCCAAATGGCGTGCGATTGAGGCACTGGCCACGGCACCTGTGCCGCAGGATTGTGTCTCTCCCTCTACTCCCCTCTCGAATGTTCGAATCCTGAAATGCGAGCCGACCTGGACGAAGTTGACATTTGCTCCTTCTGGAAAAAAGCTGCTGTGCCTGATTTTCGGAGCCATTTCCTTGATGTCGAACTGCATGTCCTGCACAAATATTACGGCATGAGGGACACCTGTGTTCACCGCTGAAACCTGGCAATATTCGATCTCTTCGGATATGAACTCACCCGAACCGCAAGCTGGAATGGATGGACGGTCTAACTTTGGAACGCCCATATTAACCTTCGCCCAAAAGCTGTTTTCCTTCTCTCGCACCTGCACAGGAATTATCCCTGCCAGGGTCTCCACATCAAAGGACTGGCCTACATATCCTGCATCCCATGCATACTTGGCCAGACATCTAATGCCGTTTCCACACATCTCGGCCTCTGAGCCATCCGGCTGAAAGAGCCTCATTCCCAGGGTCGCTCGCGAGCTGCTGGTCAGGAAAAGAATACCATCGGCCCCAATGCCGAAGCTGCGGCGGCAACAATGCATAGCGAAATTGCGCTTCGCTTCCTCTGCTACAAGCTCTCTTGCCACTTCGTCTATCAGCACGAAGTCGTTTCCATTTCCGTGCAGCTTGGTGAAGGTCATAGGTCGAGGACGAAATGAATCGTCATCAAGTTCTATTTCAGAAATCTCTGCCAGCTTCATTTTATATACCATGCATCTGTTTACCTAGGTCTTATGCTGTTGTGGTGGTGATGTCATATTAAACCCATTCTACAGGTGGCATTGGATCTTTTGGAGCTAGACCGATCGATTCAGATAGCCAAAGAGGCTGTCTCGGGAGGCGCAGACTGGATCGAGGCTGGAACGCCCCTCATTAAGAGTGAGGGCATGAACTCTGTGCGCGAAATGAAGAAGGCACTTCCGGGAACCAGGATAGTAGCCGATATGAAGACCGTCGACACAGGTGCCATGGAAGTAGAGATGGCTGCAAAAGCTGGCGCGGATATAATAGCGATGCTTGCAACCTCGGACAACTCCACGATCGAGGATGCGCTGAGGGCAGCACGCAAATATGGCGTGCAGATCATGATGGATCTCTTGACGGTCCAAGATCCAGTGAAGCGCTCACGGGAGCTGGAGAAGCTTGGCGTGGACTACATTTGCGTTCATGTGGGAATAGATCAGCAGATGACAGGGCGCGACACCATAGATTTTCTTAGGCAGATAGTAAAAGAGGTCAAGACTCCCGTAGCTGCGGCCGGGGGCATAGATGCGGCTACTGGAGCCAATGCCGTAGCCAGTGGTGCAGCCATAGTCATCGTAGGCGGAAGCATCGTGCGCAGTGCAAATGTAACCGCATCAGCGCAGAGGATCAGGGAGGCAATAGACCATGCCACTTTAAGCCTTGCACCTCGAAAAAGCCTGGAAGAGGAGTTGGTCTCCCTTTTGAGAGACGTATCAGCTCCCAATATCTCCGATGCCATGCATCGCAAGGGTGCTATGCGCGACATCCATCCCATAAACCTAAAAACTAAGATTGTGGGCAAGGCCGTCACCGTGCAGACCTTTGCCGGAGATTGGGCCAAGCCTGTGGAAGCAATCGATCTTGCGGGACCGGGAGATGTGCTTGTGATATACAACGGAAGCAATAACATCGCGCCCTGGGGAGGTCTGGCTACACTGAGCTGCAAAATTAGGGGCATCGAAGGTGTGGTCATAGATGGGGCTGTCCGGGATGTGGATGAGATCCGTGCCCTGAACTATCCCATATTCTCTTCGGGAATAACTCCCAATGCCGGAGATCCCAAGGGAATGGGAGAGATCAATGCCGAGATCACCTGCGGCGGCCAGACGGTTCGGCCAGGTGACTATATCGTGGGAGATGAGAGTGGAGTCGTGGTTATACCCAAGGAGAGGGCCTACGAGATCGCGAGAAGAGCGAAAGAGGTAGAGAAGACGGAGAGCAGGCTCTACGAAGAGATTCACCGTGGAAAGACTCTATCCCAGGTCGCAAACCTCAAGAAATGGGAAAAAGTCTGACGATAAGTCGTAAATAGATTGAAATATTCAAAAGAAGGCGCATAAGCATCAGTAAGCATATTGGGAGTAGCAACAATTCAGGATGATACCCACTGGTGGATTGACCATCGAGGGAGTTCGAGGAGAATAATATGGAATTGCAGGATATAGTTTCCAAGTACCCACCCAAGCAGTTAATGCTGATTCCTATTGCAATCATAGTCTTGGCATTAATCAGCCTGGGCGCAACCTATCTCAGCACTGGCTCGCCCGTGAAGCTGGGAATAGAGTTCACCGGAGGCACTCTCATAACAGTGCCATCCACAGAATCGCAAAACGCAGTGGCAGCGCAGTTTGCAGGTTATCCCTTGTCGGATATAAGAAATATCGGCAACAGATATATGCTCCAATTTGGCCCCATGAGTGATTCGGATTATACCGATCTAGCCAAGCTGACGAACTCCAAGTTTGAGAGCCCCGAGATCAGGCATATGGGACCCATTTACAGCAAGGAGCTCCAGGCTCAGGCATTGCGTTATATTCCTGTCTCGTTTATATTAATGGCATTAGTGGTATTCCTGGTATTCAGGGAACCGATAGTATCTTTGCTGGTGGTGGTCAGCGCTCTGGCAGATATACTGACTGCAGCGGCTTCTATGAATATCACCGGGGTTCAGCTATCTTTGGGAACAGTGGCTGCTCTTCTCATGCTTATCGGCTACTCTGTAGATACCGATATTCTTCTTTCTATGAGGGTCTTGAAGCGTAAGGGGGCCACAGATGATAAGATCAAAGGGGCAATGGGAACCGGCTTCATGATGACGGGCACAACGATTTCGGCGGTAATTCCGCTGATAATTGCTTCGAACTTCCTTTATCTCATAATTCCATCCTTTACCAGAATGGATGTCATTGCAGATATGTCGACTGTTCTCATCTTCGGCCTGGCGGCTGATATCTTCAACACCTGGGTCACAAATGCACAGGGACTCAGATGGTATATGGACAGGCCTCGAAAGGCGCTGAGGGGGCAGAAAAAATGAGCCTCGTAAATGAGCTTTCCAAGGACCGGAGGGTGGTCATTTATGTGGCCGCTGTGGCATTGGCTCTGATATTTATTGCCGTGTTCGGCCTCAAGTTCGGACTGGATCTGGAAGGTGGCTCATATCTGCAGTTGCAGCTACAGGGAGCAAGAGCACAGATCGATGTCTCACCAGAGAATATTTTGAAGTTCCAGTTCAATGCGTCTGATGTAGAGAAGCACGGAGACAGCTTCGTAATAACAATACCGGGCAAGGTTGAAGCTACGCTCCCTGAAGATCTGGGATACTCGGGAGCAAAGGTAGTGGAGAGAGACAATACCACCAAGATCACATTGACGGCTGCCTCTGAAACTGTCGTCACCAACTATCTCAAGAAGAACATGGATGCCGATGTCAAGATTGTGGGCGTTGCACCCATTATCTATGAGATCAGAACCAATGTCACACGCGAATCCCTTAATGCGCTCCTATTGCCGGTGGGAGGAAAAGTGCCTGCAGGCGATGACGCTTTCTCTGAGGGAGTGACCACGGAAACAGTGGACGAGACCAAGAAGGTGCTCGATTCCAAGCTCAACCGCCTGGGTCTTCAGGATATCAAGGTCAAGGTCGTAGACAATAAGTTCATCCTTATCGATATGGCGGGAATGGATGTGGCCACCGCCCAGGATGTTGTGGGCAAGCCAGGAAAATTCGAGATCCGCATCCAGACTGAGAACAACCAGAGCATGCACGTGCTCTATGGAGATGCTGTGGAGAGCGTGGAGATACCCCAGGGAGACCGCAATGGTGGATGGGGCGTGCCTTTTGTGCTCTCTGAGGAAGGCGCTCAGCTCTTCCAGAAGGCTGCCATTGATTCTGGCGCCACCAAGAAGCCTGATGACCACTACATATCCATGTATCTGGACAAAGATGAGATCTTCAGTGCACCGCTGGCGGCAGAGCTTGCCGGAAGCCTGCAGAAGGCCGCGATTCGAAATATGGAGGCGCGTGTCGGTGCAGGCGATGCAGGGTCCACGAAAGCAAAAGAGCTGTACATTCACCTCCGCGAAGGCGCATTGCCCGTCAATGTGGTTGTAGTCGGCTCAGGACAGGTATCGGCAGCTCTTGGAAAGCAATTCAAGATTCAGATGATCCTTGCAGGGCTGATAGCACTTCTGGCAGTAGCGGGTATGATATACTACCGCTATCGTGAGAAGAGGATAGTTCTGCCCATGGTCACCACCTCGACCAGCGAAGTGATCATGATGCTGGGTGTATGGGCATTCATGGGAACCTTCGTAGGCTGGAAGCTCGATCTGGCAAGCCTGGCCGGCATCATCACGGTGATAGGCACGGGCGTGGATCAGCTTGTCATCATAACTGATGAGCTGATCAGAGGCGGCGAAGCAATGCCTGCAGCATCAGAGCGCAGTATCAAGGAGAGGGCTGCAGCCGCTGCCGAGAAGGCAGGCGCCGTGAAGGTTTCGCCAGCAAGCAGCAAGGTCTATCTGAGCAGATTATCCCGGGCATTCACCATCATCCTGGGAGCAGCTGCGACCACTGCGGTGGCCATGCTTCCATTGCTTTACATGGGCTTTGGTGCGCTCACCGGATTCGCGCTCATCATCATCCTGGGCGTAATCCTGGGTGTGGCCATTGCGAGGCCGGCCTATGGCAGGATCATAGGGCATATCCTGGCCCAGAATTAGGAGCCACGAATAGGACTGCAGGTCATGTTTTGCCTGCAGGCCACCTTTTTTGATAATTATCGTGCGTCAATGGCATCACTCGAGAGTCCCAAAAAACGTTATCTAAAAATCTTCAAATAGAAAAATTTTAGCCACGCCATAAGCTGAGAGCAGATCCGGGCCTATGTTACTGTGATCTGGTGACCAGTCCTTGCCCCTGTAAGACAGGCGCTCCTTTGAGGCACTGGCGGGAAAACGCTGCGAGATAACGCTTGCAGACGGAAAGATCAATTGGCTTGCTCCGGGTATCTCAGGCAGAACCTACTAATGCCTGGCCCGCGTCAAGGCTTGAAATAGATTTACTTGCGGGAAACTGCAAAACACCCAAGATAATCAAAAGAGAGATTTCTGGAGGACAAAGAATTTGAGCAGAAAATTCAGCGATTTGAAACCGAGTGATCTATGCAAGCTTCCTGGACTGTCCTATGATCATTCATGCATCGGGGAGGAGAGGATCTATCTGCATCTTTCCAATGCCAAGAAAATGAACTGGTATCTGGCCGAATATGGCCCCATCGGCAAGAAGTTCTTCGGATTCTTTGAAAACAAATCAGATGGCCTTGCCTCTGGCTTTTGCACCATCGATGATATAATGCGATACGAAAAAAAGGGCGGCGCATGGGTGCCAATGGTAGATGAAGACTGGAAGCCGGTGGCTGCTAAAGAGATCCCTATTTTAATAGAATATATAAAATTAATGATCTGCCAGCCGGATATTACCTGATCAAAGGCTTGTGTATCCGGCTATAAGGTTGGAAAAAATTCGCAGTGGCCCTTCTAGTATCCTCTCTGTTTCATCAACTGGTCTATTTGCAGATCTATCTCCGAGATGAGGCTAAAGACAGATTCTAGAGAGCTGTCAGAAGAATCCTCAGAGGCATGCTTGCCGTCCCTTGCCTGAACGCTGATCCGATAATCGCCAAGAGATAAATCTTTTGTGGACCAGGTCCAGTGATCTGTTTCAGACCATCTATTCATCGCCCTGCCATTGAGCAGGAAGCGGTATTGCACTCTATCGCCATCGGGGTCATAGGCTGAGGCCTTCCAGGAGACCATCACGCCCTGCGCCTGCGGACTGGATTTGTCAGGCTCAAGCGTCTCCAAAACAGGCGGCTTATTGGTGGGCTGCAGGGCAAAAGAAGCATCCAAAGAGGCATCATAGGAAGCTGCCGGGGCATGGTGGTCGTCTCTTACAAGGACGCTGATCCTGTGGTCTCCAGGCCCAAAGGAGCTTGTCTCCCAGATCCAGGAATTTGAGGGCGACCAGCCGGATATATCCTGGCCGTCGACCAGGAACTTGTAGAGCATCCCGTCATTCTCGGCATCTGTGGCCGTGGCAGTCCATATGATGCCTGCGCCAGGACTCTGGGGGCTGGGTTTGTCCGGCAGGAGTGACTGCAGCACGGGGGCGGAGTTTGGAGTCGCAAGAGAAAAGCTCTCATTTTTGATGCTGTCGAAGGAGTCCTCTGGAGCGTGGCTTCCGTCCCTTGCCTGTACGGTGATGAGATAGTCTCCTGCAGCCAGATTTTGGGTAGACCAGCTCCAGCTTCCAGATTTGGACCATTTCCGGGTCACATGGCCGTTCAGCAGGAATCGGTACAGCACTCTATCGCCATCGGGGTCCTTGGCCGAGGCCTTCCAGGAGACCATCACGCCCTGCGCCTGCGGACTGAATTTGTCAGGCTCAAGCGTCTCCAAAACGGGCGGCTTATTGGTGGGCTGCAGGGCAAAAGAAGCATTCAAAGAGGCATCGTAGGAGGTTATCGGGGCATGATGGCCATCTCTTATCAGGACGCTGATCCTGTGGTCTCCGGGCTCAAAGGAGCTTGTATTCCAGACCCAGGAATTTAAAGACGACCAGTTGGCCGCATCCCGTCCATCGACCAGGAACTTGTAGAGCATCCCATCATTCTCGGCATCTGAGGCCCCGGCAGTCCATGTGATGCTTTCCCCAGGGCTCTGGGGACTTGATTTATCCGGCAGGAGCGACTGCAAAGCGGGAATCGAGTTCGGAGACGATAGGGTGAATGCAGCCTCCAGGAAGCTGTCGAAGGAGTCCTCCGCAGCATGTTTACCGTCCCTGATCAATGCCCTGATTTTGTGGTCTCCAGGCTCAAAGGAGCTTGTGTTCCAGATCCAGGAACTGGAGGACGACCAGCCGGACATATCCTGGCCATCGACCAGGAACCTGTAGAGCATCCCGTCATTCTCAGCACCTGTAGCCTTAGCAGTCCATGTGATGATTTCTCCAGGGCTCTGGGGACTTGATTTATCCGGCAGGAGCGACTGCAGCACCGGAGCAGAGTTTTGTGTCACAAGAGAAAATGTCTCATTTTTGATGCTGTCGAAAGAATTCTCCGGGGCATGTCTTCCGTCCCTTGCCTGGACAGTGATGAGATAGTCTCCTGCAGCCAGATCTTGAGTGAACCAGTTCCAGTTTGCAGATTTGGACCACTTCCGGGTCTCAAGGCCATTGAGCAGGAATCGGTACAGCACTATATCGCCATCAGCATCCGATGCCTCGGCTCTCCAGAAAACTGGCACGCCGTATATCTGGGGACTGCTTTTGTCCGCACTCAAATTTATCAGAACAGGCGGCTGATTGGAGCTATGATTCTCGCCGGAGACTTCGACCACAACTTTCCGTGATATGTTTGGTTTTTCAGCGGTATTCGCAGTGCTGTTTGTGTCATTGAGACGAACATTTGATGACATCGTTGCAAAAGGCGCAGACGAATTGGACTGGGTGGATGCGTTGGTTGCAGCGTTGGTGGATGATGGCGGGGAGGCTTTTGGCAGTGAAGTGGAAGATGGTGAAGTGGAAGATGGTGGAGTGGAAGATGGTGATGTGGAAGATGTTGATGTGGATGATGGTGATGTG
>CABMDX010000132.1 GCA_902385025.1 uncultured archaeon
CAGCCCGGATCCCGGGCAAATGTGCCAGAGGCCCTGCTACATCGATCCAAACCCTTCCGTCCTGAACATAAGCCCGGGCCCTCAGCAGGGGACTATGATAAAGAGGAAAAGACCTCGAACCTGCCACATTTCGCCGCCCGAACCCGGCCATTTAGTAGACATCCTCTGGATCGAAGACCTTCTCGCCCACAACCTTCCCATCGATAGTTCTATAAAAGCACGATCGATATCCAGTGTGACAGGCTCCGCCCTCCTGCTCTATCAGCAGCAGCACTGCATCCTCATCGCAGTCCATGCGAATCTCCAAAACGCGCTGAAAATGGCCGGAAGACTCGCCTTTCAACCACAGCTTATTTCGTGATCGTGACCAGTAGTGGGCCTTGCCAGTCTCCCTGGTCCTGGCCAGCGCCTCATCGTTCATGTAGGCCAGCATCAGGACCTCGCCGGTCCTGGCATCCTGAGCAATGGCCGGTATCAACCTGTCCTTCATCAAGAAAATGATAGCGAATATATCCTATAAGGGTCTTGCTAAAGTCCGATGGAATGCATCACCTGCAAGGGACGAGGCCTGTGCGGCAGACCGGTCTGCCCCATCCTGCGCAGACTGGAGGAGATAGCAGCCCTGCCCAGGGTAGGCAAGCGTCTGCAGGGGCTCTCTCCGCCAGAGGTCTTTGTGGGCAGGCATGGCTATCCACTGGTAGCCGCTGGGCCCATGGTTCCGGCAGAGGGTGAACCGGCAGCACCAACTCTTGCAAATGATATAGGAGAGATCATCGCAGCGCGCTCCCGGCTGGTCCGCTCCGAGACAAAGATCACGGTAAAAGAGGCAAAAACACCGGGAAGGCTCCTGTCTGCCTGCCAGCAGATCGCCCTCTCCAGGGCGCCCGTAGGCACGGAGGTCTCGTTCTGCAAACCGCCCAGGGGAAAACTTCAGTTCGATGGCGTTCTCTCTCCCTCCGGCCCGTCCGGCACCATAAAGGAGATGCAGATCACCACCAATCCCCTCATCCCTAGAAAGGTGGATCAGATCGCAGAGGATAAAGAGGCCAACGCACAGGAGGCCGTAGGCGAGCTTTATGGCTC
Source organism: uncultured archaeon (assembly GCA_902385025.1). GTDB lineage: Archaea > Halobacteriota > Methanosarcinia > Methanotrichales > Methanotrichaceae > Methanothrix. The sequence goes on from CABMDX010000132.1 coordinate 1,084, forward strand.
TGGCATCGGCACGGAGCATATCTCTCGCATGCTCTCCCTGGGACTTCTCGGCAAAAAGAGAAAGCTTGTGCCCACGCGCTGGTCCATTACCGCTTCAGACGATATGATCGGCAAGCTGCTTAAAGACGCCATTTTGGATAAGCCTCTTGTGAGCGATTACTTTCTATTTTCCGCTGAAGACCTGGGCAACCATTTCGAGATTCTGCTCCTGCCCCGGCAATTCAGCTTCGAGCTGATCGAGATCTGGATGGCGCACTCCGTCTGGGCGGAGGACGGCTTCATCGGAGGCGACAGAGAGGACTCCCGCCCCAGGAAAAGGTACAGCAACCTTGCCGGAGGCTACTATGCAGCCCGCCTGGCGGTGCTCGAGCACCTCTCAGAGATCGGCCGCCAGTCCTCTGTCCTGGCCTTGCGGGAGATATCCGAGGCCTACTGGGCACCCCTCGGCGTCTGGGTAGTGCGAGAGGTGGCCCGCAAGGCCATGCACTCCATCCCCCTGCGATTTGGCACTCTTGCGGAGGCCTTTATGGAGATGAATCGAAGGATAAAGACTCCGCCGGATCAATGGCGCAGGTGCTCCAGCCTCCTGGCAGGGCCAGTGCAAAGGAGCTTGGTGGATTTCTAGCAAGCAATCGCTTTTCGGCTTTATGCTCTGGAATGCTGCGGCGCAACTTCCACTTCAGCCTCATCTTTGTCGGGAGTCAGACCCATCTTGCCTGAGGAGGAGTTGAGAGAATGGCCCACAGGCATCTTTCCCCAGTTCCACAAATCCGTTTGATTGGAGGAATTGAAGCTCTCATTGAGGCTGTTGTTCTGATCGATGCTTCCCAGAAGAGATCGCCCTGCATTTCCGCTGAGCTGCAAAGGCGCAGCAAGATAGCTCGGGGCTAATAACAGAAAGACCAGTGCAATTATTATGCCTTTCCTCATATCACTCACCAGAGCACTTCACCTCTCATCTGGCCGGTTAAATAGTCTTTGCCCCTGGATATATCAGCCTTGAGCCGGGGCCTTTATGGTCTCTTTTATACTTGATCCGGAGCAGACCGCCTCCTCCATCAACACTTCGCCCTCGATCTTCTTGAGGATGATCGTCCCGTCTCCAAGCTGGTCTACGGCCAATCGATCTCCCGGATAGAGGTCCAGCCACAGCCTGATAATCAGAGGAAGCTGAATCCTGCCATTGGCGTCAATATCTGTAATCAAGCCCACTCACCCCCAGCGCCTCCTACCTGGATTCATAAAAGGATTGTCCTAAGATGAGCCTCATATGAATGCAGGAAAAGAGAAAAGACGCTGCAAAAAGGATGAATTTAGAGCAACAATTGAATAATCGAGCCGCTCAGCAATCTATGCCCTCGCATCCGGCCTGTTTCTTGTCAGCCACTGGATTTTCCCGGAACACAAGGGTCTTGTCCACATCGAACTTGCCGCTGAAAGCCTCATGCACCATAACATCTTTGCTGAATATCTTGTGCATCCTGGCGTCCGTCTGCCATGTTCCATTGAAGGCGTTCTTGGTCTGGATGGCCACAGTGTGGACCGGGCTTGTCGCCAGCATCTGGGCAATCTTCCCAGGATCGGTCATGTAAGAGGCGGGGTTAGTGGAGGCGAAGTATGTGCTTCCATGCCTCTCCAGTTCCGTGACTGAGAAGCTCTCCATGACCTCCGCACCGATACCACCCCAGAAGGAATTGGAGTGGATGTATTTCATGCCCACCATGGGGGTCTTGCCTGAGTAGGTGATGGAGGCATCCTCCCAGAGATTCAGAGGCACAGCTGAGCCATTGCCCATGCCCGGAAGCTTGGCCGCCCTCTGTGCTTCAACGGTTCCGGAGTTCATCTCCAGATCACCGTCTCCGTACATCACATTGTAATACTCCAGGGCTAGCTGCTTGTCCTTCACAGAAACGCCCACCTCGAAGGTGCCCGTCCCTGTCACCTTCAGCCTGTTGCAAAAATCTCCATCCTGGACCGGCTCGGTGATGGCAGGTGTTGCATTGGCCGGACCCAGCAAGAGAAACAATAACAACAAAGCTACTGCTGCTCCCTTCGTCCTTCTACCCCATTTCTTTGATCTATAAAGGTTTATTATGCTCTTCTAGCTAAAAAAGTTATTGTTTTTCCCGGCATCATCTGCCATCATCAGATATCCTTCTTCTACCCAGTATATCATGCCTATCCGACTTTTGCACAGGTTATTGCCGGTTATAATGCACTCACTGGATTTCAACGGCGCAATCTGAAAGATCATTTTTTGAGAATGGTGCTGTCCGGGGACGAAAGGCGCAATAGGGAAACGGCGAATTCATCCGCAGTCCAGGAGAAATTACAGTTACCGATAGCTTAATCTCATCATACCATGCACATTAGAATTGATGTCCAGAGATATGGCCGTGGTTATGGATGTGGCTGGCACCATACTGAAGATGTATCGTGTGGCCAAGGACATTCGCCGGGGTATCATCAAGGAGAAGGTCGTCACCTGGGAGCTGATCATGGAGAAGAAGGGCAGGGCACTGATTGTTCCTCAGATTGACTCTAGCGATATCATCTCCTGGCAGCCAGATGACCCCATAAGGGCTTTGATCGATGGCCGGGAGGATCGGGTGCAGATTAGCTGCGCGAGCAGCCCATTCTCCAGAGAGCTTGTTCTTTGCATTCTTCAAAGCTCCCGGGCAAAAGTCAGAGAGCTGCAAGAAGTACACCGCATAGTGAGGGCCAGGTGTCCGGAGAGGTATCAGACCACGGGCATGATCGTGGATGAAGATCTATCTGAGATTGTATATGCAATCAGCACGGGAGGCGCTCCTTTTCCCGGGATGAGGGAAGTTCTGTTTCAGCTTGAGCATCTGGGAGTGGATGTCTATCTGGCCTCGGGAGACAGCATGGCGAGCCTTATTAACCTCAGAGAGTATGGCATAAACCCCCAGAAGATTTATTCAGTCGCAAGCCCCCGCAAAAAGCAAGAGATCGTCACGAATCTGAAGAAGGATTACCGGCATGTGGTGATGGTTGGAGACGGTTTAAATGACCTCTACGCGCTAAAGGCCGCGGATTATGGCGTTCTGACTATGCAGCAGGACACCCGCCCGAACCTGAAACTGCGCCAGGC
>CABMDX010000133.1 GCA_902385025.1 uncultured archaeon
AGTATCTGCAGATTTGTGGGATTTGGGTCCATGATGAGCAATCTCTTTGCGGCAAGTATCAATTGATCTTTGCCTTGGTTAGATTTCGGGTCGCAGGGCTTTGCTAATGCAACTATAGTGAAAAGGAAATCAGATCCTTTGGCAGGCTGGCTCTTGACCCCTATTCTGCCGCCCATCATCTCCACCAGCCTTTTGCTTATAGCCAGGCCAAGACCCGTGCCGCCGTATTTTCTGCTGGTAGAAGCATCGATCTGGCTGAAGGATTGAAAGAGCCTGTTCATCTGCTCCTGGGGTATGCCGATCCCCGTGTCCCTCACAGAGAATCGGATTTCATGGCACTCATCTGCCAGGCGTCGGCTTGTAACATGTACCACGACTTCCCCTTTTTCTGTAAATTTGACGGCATTGCTGAGGAGATTTACCAGTATTTGTCGCAGGCGGGTCAGATCTCCAAGTATGATTTTAGGAGTGCGCTCATCAATGATATAGGCCAGGTTCAACCCCTTTTCGGCTGCCTTTCCTGCCACATAGTCCAGTGATTCCTCGATGCAGCCTGAGAGATCGAAGGGCTGACGTTCCAGCTCCATCTTGCCTCCGTCGATCTTCGAGAAATCCAGAATATCGTTTATGAGGGCCAGAAGTGTGTCGCTGCTGCTGCGAATGGTTTCCACATAATCCCTATTCTCAGGAGGCAGGTTGGCATCCAAGAGCAACCCCGTCATGCCTATGACTGCGTTTAGAGGAGTACGAATCTCATGGCTCATGTTGGCCAGGAAATCAGCCTTCACCCTTGCTGCCTCTTCCGCAGCTTCTTTGGCCGATCGGAGTTCCTCCTCCGAGGCCTTTCTATCTGAAATATCGATCAGGACCTCAACGTTGCCGGCGATCTCCCCCTTTTCGTTAGTGTAAGTGGCTTTATTGCTGATAACATCTCGATTCCTGCTCGGCCCAAGGTTCATGGTGATCTCTTCTATTTTTATTCCTGGCCTGCTGAACATGATGGCATCGCTTAACGAACAGAGATCAGCCTGCTCTTTGGGATACAGATCAAAGACCGTTTTTCCAATGATCTTGCCCCTTTCAAGGTCAACAAATCTCTCGAATGCCTTGTTGCATCCCAGGTAGCGACCATCTGTGTTCTTGTAGACAATGGGGCTGGGAATGGTATCTATGAGCATCTGCAAGAAGTGGAAGCTCTCGCGCAAAGATCGTTCTGCAGCCTTCTTCAGGGTGATGTCATCCATCACAGACATAAGTCCCACAATTCTGCCCCTGGCGTCCCTGATAGGTGCTGAAGAAAGGCTGATCTCAATCATCTGGCCGTCCTTTCTTCTCCTTTCAAGCTCTATGCCTGTGAAGGTTTTTCCCTGCAAGACTATATCGATCAATGCATAAAGCTCACGTATCCTATCTTCTGGAACGAATTTTGGAATCTTGCCGAGGACTTCTTCTTCTTCCCAGCCGAAGATACGTTTTGCAGCCTCATTCCAGCTCAAGACTGTGCCTTTTGTGTCAAAGGTGACAATAGCCAGGGGTGATGCTTGAATGAGCGCTTGCAGCTTCTGGTTGGCAACATCAGCCGCTTCCTCGGAGCGCTTGCGATCGGTAATATCGCGAATGGATTCTATTGCCCCAACGACGTTGCCGTAATTATCCAGGAGTGGTGAGGCTTTCGCCCACAGGATTATGCCTTTGCCTGATGCCAGATTCAGGGCATTAGTCTCTGCGTAAATGGTGTCGCCCTTCCTTTCCAGGTATTTATATGAGCTTTCTATCTCTTTATTTTGAAGCGTTATGAGGTCTATCAGGATGGGCCTTGATTTGCCGTAAAAGGGAATGCCATAAGCATAATCGCCCTTGCCCATCATCTCCTGCTTGCTGATGCCCGTCATCTCTTCGATGGCTCTATTCCAGGCGATCACTTTCTTATCTCTGTCAATTACAAAAGTGGCATCCGGCAGAAACTCAATTATGTCCAGAAGTTTTTGGTTAGCCGATTGCAATTCTTCTGTCGCGCGCATCCTATCGGTTATATCTTCGCACGTCAGAAGGCTCATCTGATTGTCAAGCTTGATGAAAATGAATCTGATAATCTTATCAGATCCATCCTTGCACACAACTCGGAACGTTCTGGGACTTTTTTCGCCAAGCCCCATATTTTTATTGTCCTCGATCCATAATCTGATGGCCTCGTACCTGTAGGCCGGATCAGGGAAAGCTTTGCGGAGCCATGCTCTGCTACATGGAATTTCCTCGAGATCATAGCCAAAAAGCTCTTTAAATTTCGGATTGATGTATTTAAAGTTGTCTTCGCTATCTATGAGGAGCATTCCGATCGGTGCATGCTTGGCCAGCATCTGGAACTTCTTTCGCTCTCGGGATTGCTCATCCACTGTCGCGGCAATATCAGCATAGGCTTTCTGCAGAGCATCCGACTCTGTCAGCACTTCTGCATTTGGCCTCATCAAAGGCGATATTGATGTTTCGAACTTTTTTTCATCGTTTTGTATCATGCCGCGCAAATCCTTAGATATAGGTTCAAATGTTTCTTTATATTAAATAAATCTCTAACATTTCATATTGCATTTCTTTTGTGAAAATTGTTTTCTCTCGAAGATGATATACTTTTTTGAAATGCGCAAATTTTTAAAAACTAATTGATAATAATAGTTTTATGTATATTGGGGGAGGCGCTCTATTGATATGGTCGGAGCGCACTTTGGGTTTTGGCAATGTACAATTATATCTTCCGGGCTGGCGTAGTGGCGCTGATCGCCTTGACTCTGGTCTCAACAGGCGCAGAGTTCAACGGCACCGTCTACCATTTGGGCTCAAAAGAGATCGAGATCACCAAACCCATCAACTGCAGCAGTCTAAACCTCACACTATCTTATAAGACGGATAATATCACATTGCAGGATGATTTGGGCAGGAACGTGGACATAAATCATAGCTATGTTTACTGGCGGGGGGACTACATTTACAGTCTGACATTCCCCCATCATGTGAAGGGAATGCTGATTTACGCTATGCCTTCGCAAGGCCAGCAGTTCATTTTGCCATTGAATGAGGCAGGGCCGGTGCGCATAATTTTGCCTCCCGGCTACACGACGGGCGATCGGACACTGGGGATCGCCCGGCCGCCTCCTGATCTATTCTGGGAAAATGATACGGGAAGCATCCTAACCTGGAATAATACCACCATGGTTCCATATATCGAGGTGAGCTACTATCGGAGCAATGCACCTGTAGCCTTGATGATGATCTTCGCCATCATGGCTCTGGCTGGCATCGCTCTGCTGGTTGAATACTATTTCAGCATCAGAAGGCTCAGGTCAATGAGTGAACATATTGAAGAGATCTCTGGGGAAAAGCTCAAGCGCCATTGATTTGAGTCTCGGTTGAATGATTCATCTGAGGAATTTTCATGAGCAAAGCAAAGGCCATTTGTGATCGCGTTTATGCTGTGGGCGGCTCGGGCCTCTCCGCGCCCGAGGATGCGTTTGTCTATCTGGTGGATGCGGGATCTGAGCTGGTTTTAATCGATGCCGGAGTTGGCTATGGCCTGGGAAGAATCGAGGATAATATTCGCTCTCAGGGCTTCGAGCCTGCCCAGATCTGGCATATCATCGCGACCCACTGCCACATCGATCATATCGGG
>CABMDX010000134.1 GCA_902385025.1 uncultured archaeon
AGAAAATTTGTTATCAATCATCTGGCTTGATGAATCAAAAGTCAAACAGGGACTTCTGTTTTTGTGCTTTGGCCGGCTCGGTGAAGCTGAGCAGGTTGCTCTGAGCGCGTCCCACGGTCAGTCGGTCCTTGGTAACCCCGAAGCTCTCAAAGATCCTCAGCACTGGCGGAAGGATCTGCTTTTCCACATAGTATTCCGTGTCCAGAGGCATGTTCTTCTCCAGGACATAGGCCGGGTCCTCGGCCCGGTCCACAAAAAGCTCCCGATTCTTGCGGCTGTTCTTTCCCCGGATGATGACAAATGGAACGCGGTCTCCAACACCCGGCACACTTCCGCCGCGCTTTTTGATCTTCTCCACCAATTGTATGTGAGGCTGCTTGTTCTTGTATGAGCCGGTGCTCTTGGTGTAGCGGCGCGTCAGGGTAAGCTCCTCCAGAATTCCGGGGTCCTCTGAAAGATCAAGGCCTTGCAGCCTCGCCACCACTGAGCGAACATGCTCCACAGCCTCGTCCACCTTTCCCTCTTTTAAGACCAGCTCCAAACAGGTCTTGAGCGTCTTGGAGGTCAGATCGCACCAGTCTCTTCGCACGGTCTCCATGCCCCGCACCTTGATTTTATCCTTCCAGGATTCGCCCGCCGGCTCAAATATCCAGAGGGCATAGCGTTTTTTCGCCAAAAATATGCCCCGCCGGGCAAAGGCCTCGAAGACCAGCTCCATCGGCTCGGGTAGCGTTGAGGTAACGTTTTCTGCGATCTTTTTGCCGATCAATTCTGCCTCCTCCAGCGAGACCGTGGCAGATCCCTGCCCTGCAGGCCGGATGCGCACAAATACGCTGTCCGTGTCCCCGTAGACTACAGAGAGGTCGAACTTTTTTCCTCCAGGTCTTCCGAAGGTGAGATCGTCCTTGAAGAGCACATTGCCACCCTCTACATATACCGATCCGATCTCGTCTATGACCTTCTTGGTGCGCAGGATGTTCTCCCTGCCAAAAGATGTGACTGCATTGGCCAGAGCCAGGCTGTAGAGCCTTGCACGGGCATAGCCGGAGTAGCCATAAAAGCTGTTCAGCAGGATCTTCATGGCATACTGCTTGGCATCCAGGAAGCGTCGCTCTTCTTCACTGGCAGTTTTCATCTGTCTCTTGGTTTTTGTCCTCTGGTCGAGCAGCTCCCTCAAGACGGCGGGCATAATTCCTGGCGAGATCTCTGGAGACACGAACTTGCCCCCGGAAGGCGCGGTAATAATCTGGTCGCCGCCAGGCCGATCAAGAGTCACAACTGTGGAGTAGCAGAGGTTGTGAGCCATCATGATAGTGGGATAAAGGGATTTGTAGTCCAGGATGACCACATCCTCCACCAGTCCCTTCTCTGGCACCAGGACTGCCCCGCCCTTCAGCTCTTCATTTTCCACATAGCGCTCGTCGGAGACACCGGCATCTGGCTTTGGCGGCACCACCCTCCTCTGATCCCGGAAGCGGCGCAGGAGCAGGTTCTCCACCATTCCTGACTGCCCGCCATTGACGATGTCCTGCAGCAATGAGCCGCTGGCCCGGGATAGGGCGATGTACTTGTCCATGAGGCGCAATTCGAGCAGCAGATGGAGAGCCAGGACTGCATCCCGGCGTGAGTAGCTTATGAAGCGGCGCAGCCCCTCTCCGCCCTCTGCCCAGAGCGTCTCGATCTCTTTGGGATCCACATCGTATTTCTCCATCTTGAGAAGCTCCTGGGCGGCATTTCGCAGGGTGTACCGCTTCAGGCTAAATGAGGAGCGGATGATGGGCAGCAGATCCACGACCACACGGCCGGTGATGGAGACATCGGTCCGGTTCACAATTTTGCGCACATACCAGGAGCTGGCGTCCCTGCCCACACGCGAGTCCGCATGCAGCAGCCTGGCTCTCTCTGAAAGATAAGGAAAATCGAACTCATTGGAGTTGTAGCCTGCCAGAATATCAGGATTGTACTCCCTCAATATGGAGGCAAAGCGCGTGAGCAGATCATACTCATCCCGGCAGGCAATGGTATCCGGCCGGGGGCAGTCGATGTCTTTTCCCACCAGCACCAGATCCTTTTGGCCGTGATATGCAGGCTAGAAAGCCATGCTGATCAGGATGACGGGAGACCTGTCTGCCCTGGGCATTTCACCATGATCCGGCAGGCATTCGATATCGAAGCTCATAAAACGCATTGGCGCATTGGCCTCGTGCAGGATGGGATGCAGAGTTGATACATTGACAAGAGGCGCATCGCTGCCTGAATGAGTGTGGCCTGATGTGCCTTCCGCCCACTCCGGAATGGGGGCCTCCACCCATCCCATGCCGCCCAGATTCTGGTCTATCAGAAAGCGGTTCTTGAAGAGGATGTCCGTTTCATAGACCGTCTTGATGCCCGGCACTTCACGAACCTTCTCTCTTAATACCCGCACCTCTTTGGGGTCAGTGGCGGTGATCTTGAGCATCTTTTTTGGAGTCTTTTGAAAGCCTATCGGCTCGAAGCGCAGGATCTCCTCGACCTCCAGCCCCATGGCCGCAAGCGTCTCTGCCGCGCTCTTTTGCCAGCCGTCTTCTACGCCCGCATAAAAATAAGGCCGGAAGCCTGCCACGCGGCAGGTGACGCTCTTTCCCTCCGGTGTGGTGCCGAAGAGCTGCACCAGAGGGTTTCTTTGGTTGTCGTAGGCATAGTTGGCGTCCAGGATCTGGAAGATCATCGCCAATAAAATAGAAATATCCACTTATATAGCTAATCATGTCATGCCGATCAAGCAATCATATGGTCCTCTGGGCACTAAAATTAAATAGGTTCTGGATAGTCTCGATTACGGGTTGCAGCTTTGAAAAAAATTGCAGCCGTTGACTTATCCGCGGGTTTGAATCAATATTCGAGGAGGGGACTTGTTATGGATTTAGGAATTGGACATAATTTGATTTTGCAGAGCTATCCCTGGGCTCTACCCCTTATGACGGTTGCCTCCTTCCTTGGCAGCGTCGAGCTTTATCTGCTCCTCATGCCTGCCATCTACTGGTGCTGGGATACGGCGCTCGGATTTCGCGTGTCCCTGATCATGGTCTTGAGCTACAGCATCAACGATCTTCTGAAAATCCTATGGCATAGCCCGAGACCCTACTGGACAAGCAATGAGGTGAGGGTCTGGGGAGGTGAGACGACCTTCGGCCTGCCTTCGGGGCATGCCCAGATATCAATGGCTTTCTGGGGGAGGCTGGCCTGCCATTTCCAACGCAATAGCGTCCTTTGGGCTGCCATCTTGCTCAGCCTGATCATAGGCATCTCCCGCATCTATTTGGGGGTGCATTTCCTGGGAGATGTGATTGTGGGCTGGATCGTCGGTGGCCTTATTCTCGGTGCCTTTCTGCTGGGCGAGAAATTCCTGGCGAAAAGGCTGGCCAGGCTGGACATGAAAATGCAGATTCTGTTCTCGCTTCTTGCGACTGTTGCACTCTTTATCCTGTTCGTCCTGAGCCGGACTGCTCTTTATGGCTGGCAGATGCCTGAGACCT
>CABMDX010000135.1 GCA_902385025.1 uncultured archaeon
CTGAGAGCGCGGGGGCTATCCGAAAGGGCTGACCGCCTGGAGGATGCCGTTAAGATGTTCGAGAAGTGTCTCCAGCCGCAAACCGAAATGCCCGCCTCCCTGGCCGGGCTCAACTAAGCTCTCGATGAGCTCTCCCCTCTGCCCAAGCAGATCACCGTCTTGAAAAATGAAACCCTGGCCCGAGAGGCCGAGGCCCTGGGCCTGATCCTGCAGAAGGCCGCACCCTTTATTCCCCTGCTGGACGACTCCGAGCCCTACTACCGCAAGTCCATCACCGTCTTCAACAGATCGGAGAGAGTTCCCCTCGACGATGACCGCAGCTTCTGCTCTGATGTCAGGCTCGTTCTCTACGAGGATGGCCGCCTGACCAGAGTGCTGCGATTTCGCGAGACCTGCACCAGGGGCTTCGGGTGGGAGCAGGAAGAGGAAGAAGAATTAGACTGCGCCGCGGCCATATCTCTCTACGGTCTTGATGCCATTGCGTCAGGCCTGGCCAGGGCACTGAACGAGCTGCCGTCGATCAAGATAATGCACCAGGACCTGGAAGAGCGGCTTGAGGCCATAAACAAGATCCTGGAGGCCTTGCAATGCGATCCATGAAATACAGAGCGCCGGGGCTCCAGATTACTCCTTCCGCATCGGAGGTCACGCAACTTTTCCTGGAGAGCAAAAAGGCCTCTGTGGACATCAAGGAGGACAGCCGGCCTTAAAACTGGTTCTCTGAGTACCAGCAGATGCCCATCCGCCGAAAGGGAGCGCTCTTCCCGCGAGAGTACTTCCGGCCAGTGGAGGTGCTGGCCTGAGACTGCTCGGAAATCTGGATAAAGAAGGAGGTATTATTGAGCTGCAAAGAGGGATACTAATTGGCCTATAAGGATGTGGTTCTCCGACTATCTGAGGAATCACCTCATCACTTTGTCGCCTCTGCCCTTGAGGACGATAAGCCAATGGCTTCCAATTCTTTTGAGTTGAGGCTTGATGAGCTCAGGATACTGGAGCGCCTATGGGGGCTGGAGAAGGAGGCAGTAAAATCCGATTCCACAGAGACTTTCCACATTGACTTCGGCCGAGAGCTATACAGCAAGGTTCTGGCAGGCGAGCTAGGGAGCTACTTCCAGGAACAGTTGCATGATAACGGAGGTCGTCGGATCAGCCTGCAGTTCGATGACAGCGCTTCCAAGCTCTCCTCCCTCCCCTGGGAGTTCCTTCATGATGGCGAGGACTTCCTGGTCGCCCGGCGAAACACGCTCATCTCCCGATTGCCCTTCAATCGGAAGAGGGTCCCGTCTCTGCCCTTGGAGTCGATCCTTCGAATGCTGGTCATAATCTCCGCACCAGTCGATCCGAGCTGTGCTCCCCTGGACACCGAGAAGGAGCGGGATAGAATCCTGCAGGCCGTCGATAAGCTCTATGTGCAGCGCAAGATGGAGGTGGACTTCACTGATGACGCCACTTTCGAGACCATCCAGAGCTACCTGAATGAGAAGGACTATCAAATTGTGCACTTCACCGGCCACGGAAAGGAGGTCAATGGCCAAGGGTACCTCGTTCTAGAGACCGAGAATCTTCGGGCTCAGGAGGTGGATAATCAGGCTATCTCTGATCTATTTGCAGGTCGTGGAATCCGGCTGGTGGTCCTCAGTGCCTGCGAATCCACAGACTTGGCAGACAAGCTGGTTAGAACGGGAGTACCCGCTGTGGTGGCCATGCAGTATTCCATACTGGATACCTCAGCCACAGGATTTGCTTTCGCCTTCTACCAGGCCCTGGCCAGCGGCAGAGCGATAGATCTGTCCCTGACAGAAGCTCGGCTGGCTATGAGGAACGCCAAAGGAAGCAACAAAGTGGACTTTGCCACGCCTGTTTTATATCTCTTGGACCCCGACTGCCTGCATATTGATCGCATAAAGCCTGCTGACACTGAACTCTTCCAGAAGCCCTTCATGCTGGGGGAGGTCCAGGTGATGAGGGAGGGCTTCGTTGGCAGGCAGAAGCAGCTTCGCATCCTGCAAAAGGCCTTCAGCTCTAGCGTGAAGAGGGCAGCCATCGTGCATGGATGGGGCGGCATCGGCAAAACGGTTCTGGCCACTCGCCTGGCCATTAGGATGGACCGCCATTTCGAGGGTGTCTATGCGCACAAATGCAATCCTCAGACCAGACCTGAGGACATCCTCAACGGAATCAACGCCTTTCTGAACATGGCCGGGATTCAAGCCTTGAACCAAGTTCTCCACCAACCCGTGCCCCTCCGGGTCAAAGCAGCGGCTCTGGTGAGCATCCTCAACCAGAAGAAGTTCTTGATAATCCTGGACAACTTCGAGTCCTGCCTGGATGAGAGCAAGGCCAAGATAGCCAATCCTGAGCTGCGGCGGTTCGTGGAGCATCTGCTCAACGCCACTGCCTCCAACACCAAGTACTTGATCACTACACGTTATGACTTCGATCCTCTAGAGGGGCGGCTTTTGGGCGCGATTGAACATCTATCCGTTCCGGAGATGCCATTCTACCAGGCAGTGTGGCTAATGAACAACCACTCCAATCTGGCCACTCTGGATCTGGATAAGAAGAAGGAGATTTACAAAAACATTGGGGGCCACCCCTGGACCATCGGCATGTTCGCACGACATGCCTCCACGGCTTCTGTAGACGGCCTGTTGCTAGAGCTGGGGCCGCTGGAGCGAGAGCTGAAGGATTTCACTCTATTTGACAAGTCTTACTCTGAGCTGGATAAATCCTCCAAGGAGCTTCTCCTCAGGGCTTCAATCTTCGAGGAGGCGGTGCCAGTCGAGGCTCTCCGTTGGATGATGGGCGACGAGAAAAATCCCAGCCCGCCCGTGGATGGGGCACTCGAAATGCTTCTGGGCTGGGGTCTGATGGCCAGGCATGCAGCTGGAGATGAAGCGCTGTACTCCGTACACACCTTGGTCCGACAGTTCGCGAGAAGTGAGGCGGAAAAGATTGGAATAGACCGCCAAGGCCTACTAAATAGGACAGCCCAGCATTACGAGCTGAAATTCAAAGCCAGCGGAAATCTCTGGGACCTCCTTCTGGCTAGGGATTACTACTATCGGGCTGAGAAATGGGAGATGGCC
>CABMDX010000136.1 GCA_902385025.1 uncultured archaeon
CAGTTGCTATCGTTCTTCCCAGCAGGAAGCACTTCTCGACATCCTCCTTGGTAGGAACTTGGACGGCCATGGTCCCTGGCTCAATCACCGACATGCCGAAGGATTTCATTCGAGCAATAAGGGTTGGTACGCCTTCGCCACTCCATCCATAAGAGCCAAACGCTACTCCCACTTTTCCCTTCAAATCGAGTTTTGATAGTTCATTAAGGAATGGGTCCATGGCCTTTATTAGCTTATAGTTGTAGGTCGAGCCGCCTAAGACTATTGCATCTGCATATTTTGCATCTTCAGGCAAGGCATCGTATGCATCTTTTAGAACAACATCAACTCCCTTAATGGTCATAGCGCCATTCGCAATGGCCTCAGCCATTTTCTTTGTCCTTCCCATACCACTAGCATAGATTATGGCTATTCTCGGCATTTAAGATCCCAGTAGACAGTCTGTACGCATTTTATAACTATTTTATGCTGTAGCCAGTTTTATCTGTACATGTACATACTTCCCGCAATCAAAAGTCCCGAAAACGATAGGCGGTAATCCTGAAAGGGCCTGCCACCCATCGGCAGGAAACCGATGCTACCAGCAATCCTGAGAGAGACGAGAAACCGCGAAACCCCAGAGAGCGCTCGCATCGCACCGCCCGGCCCCGGGCCAGGCATCTATGTCCATCCTCTGCCCTTCAATGTATCTCGCCCGCATCGGCCAGATCAGGGCTGTTTCTCTGCGGGAAAACACCGCCGCCATTGAATCAGCCCAGCCATCGAATCCGGTTCCTGCGAGCACTTGCTCGGGCCTTGCGAATAGAGGAAATCACGTGCGAAAATGCTGCAGGCCGGAGGGACATCTCGCGAATTCGCTTTTCTTGGAATTCCTCGCAATGACCTTTTCATGCCATGCCAATGCCATGAGAGCAGCCTGCTATTCGTTCCTGCTTTCACAGCCCGAGCCTTATGTGCTTCGTCTCCAAATAAGCCTCCAGCCCCACATGCCCCAACTCCCTCCCGATGCCGCTCTCCTTCCATCCTCCAAACGGCGCCTGCATGTCCACCACGCTGTTTACATTGACGCCGACTCCGCCCGCCTCCAGCCGCTCCGCTGCCAGCACAGCCGTCTTGAGGCTATTGGTGAAGATGTAGGCTGCAAGGCCATAATCGGTATCGTTGGCCAGGCGAATGGCCTCGTCCAGCGTCTTGAACCTCATGATCGGCGCCACCGGCCCGAAGGTCTCCTCTCGCATGATCCTCATGCTGTGGTCTGCCTCGCACAGCACCGTCGGGAGATAAAAAAAACCTTTCTGATAGGCCTTGCCCTCCGGCTCCCGGCCGCCAAAGACTAGTTCTGCCCCCTTCCAGAGCGCATCTGCCACGTCTCGCATGTCTTCTCCCGCTGATCCCTGCTGAACATGGGTCCCAGGTCCACATCAGGCTCAAGGCCGTTGCCGATCTTAAACCGCTTTGCGCGCCCTGCAAGCTTTGTCGTGAACTCTTCCGCCACTTCATCAGCCACATAAATCCTGTTGACGCTGATGCATACCTGGCCCATGTTGGAGAACGCGCGCTGGGATGCGGCAGCAGCCGCGGCCTCCAGATCTGCATCGGCGCATACGATAAAAGGCGATTGGCCGCCAAGCTCCAGGGAGACGCGCTTAATATGCTCTGCTACGTGGGCCATGATCCAGCGGCCGGTCTTGGTCTCGCCTGTAAACGCGATCTTGCGGGAGATGGGGCTCTCCACCAATTCCGCGCCCACCTCGCTTCCCGGTCCATGAACTACGTTTGCCGTGCCCTGAGGCAGGCCCGCGTCGGACACAGCCCGCACAAACTCCGTGGCCGCGAGCGGAGCCTTGCTCGGCGGCTTGGCCACAAAGGTGCAGCCCGCCGCAAGAGCTGGCGCGACCTTCCAGGCCAGCAGATCCACAGGAAAGTTCCAGGGCGTGATGAGCGCTGCCACGCCCACCGGCTGGCGGATCACAATGCTGCGGCTGGCAGAGGACGTTATCCATTCTCCAAAGCATCTCCTGCCCTCCTCAGCATAGTAGTCAAGCACATCTGCAGCAGAGAGGACCTCAGCCCTGGCATTCTTGAGGGGCTTGCCCATCTCCAAAGTGAGCAGCCGGGCGATTGCCTCTTTCTTCTCCCTGACACGGCGAGCGGAATCGTGCAGGACATCTGCTCGCTCTTTGCTGGAGGTTCCTGACCAGACCGGGAAGGCCCGAGCGGCGGCATGCAAAGCAAGCCTCGCGTCTTCTCTGCAGCCTACATCGACCTCTGCCACAGGCTCCTGGGTTGCAGGATTGTAGATGGTTTCGGTTTTTCTGGACACAGAGGCGACCTCTTCTCCGTTGATAAGCATGTGAGACTGGTGCATAAACGACCTCCTGGTAGCTTGCTGCTTGGAATTCCGAGAATCTATAATCTTCGCTTTTCATCGGTCTATATGTTACTAATATTATGCTCAGGAGATAAGGCTGAAAACAAGACTGAATGATCCTCATGGAAATGATAATCTTGGAGAATTTGAGGCTTGAACATGAATGATTTTATCGATACCATCGATGCCTGGCGCGATTTCTATATGCTAACAGGTTCTGCAACTGCAACTCTCATCGGATTGATCTTTGTTGCGGTCACACTTCATATTGATATCATCGCCGAGTCAAAAAAGTCAAGCGAAATTCGAATGCTTGCAGAACAGGTATTTACAAATTTCCTGTTAATTTTATCGTTTGCTTTCATTTTCATGGTCCCATCAGACACTCCTTATGGAATAGGTTTCCCACTTCTTATTCTGGGGGCGATGGAAATAATTCAGACTGCAAGTCTATGGCTGAGATTCTTAAGGGGCAGAGGAGAGGATAGGGTATTCGGATCAAATCAGATCCTGAGAAAAGTGCTGCTTCCCAATACGATCTGCTACTTGACTCTGATTATCATCGGCGCAGACCTCCTCGGGGGCAGGACCCGCTACCTAGGATGGATGGTGATTGTAATTTTGTGGCTTATATTCTCAGCAGCCGGGAATACCTGGAATTTGATGCTGCGCGTGGCCGAGCTGAAACGAAACCGCCATTGACCAGAGAATCATTGGAGAAAATAGAGAAGACTCTTCAGGCCGAAAAAGTATTTAGGCAAAGATGGGCAAGGGGGGTGCTCGATGGAGCCATATAAAAAAGGAGCCTGGACACCCTGACCGATGATCTTCTTTGGGTATTCTCCTTCATCGGCAGGGATAGGCCGGGTCTGATTCGCGATATCCTGCAAGAACCAAGTCAGCAGAATGTGAATATCATAGACATGGATCAGAGGGTTATGCAGGGCATATTCACCATGACCGTGGTTGCCGATTTTGGTTTGGCTCTGCAGGGCCCGGAGAAGCTTGAGGCCTGGTTTATAGAAAATGCCAGGATGCTCGGCATTGAGTTTTGCGCATTTCCCCTGGGAGAATGCAAAGGCGGCCTCCTCCCCCGACATACGAATAAGAGCCTCTATGTGGTCACCATTCTTGCCAAAGACAGAGTGGGCATTATCCGAGATATGGCAGACGCGGCTGCACAAAATGACGTCAATATCGAGCGGGCGCTTGTCACGGCCCGCGGCGAGCTGATCTCGATTGAATTCCTGATGGACTTTGATGACGGTGATATTGAGGGCTGCAAGATGCGGCTGAAGGCGGATTGCGGGCGGTTGGGCCTTGATGTGGTGATCGAAGATCTGGGCCGCCATCTCAAGGCAAAGAGGCTCATCGTCTTCGACATGGACATGACCATTGTGGACTGCGAGATCATCAACCGTCTGGCCGGCTTTGCAGGAGTCGACGAGCAGGTCAAAGCCATTACAGAGCGGGCTATGAACGGGGAGATGGACTTCAAGGAGTCACTTCGCCAGCGAGTGCGCCTGCTCAAGGGCACTCCGATAGGCACTCTGGAGGAGATTGCAGGCAACCTGCAGCTTACGCCGGGCTCTGAGGAGCTGATTCATCACCTCAAGCACCTTGGCTACAAGATTGCGCTCATCAGCGGCGGCTTCACATATTTTACGGATGTGCTGAAAGAACGGCTCGGATTTGACTACACCTTTGCCAATACGCTCGAGATCAAGGATGGAGTTGTCACTGGCGAGATCAGGGGAGACATCATCGACGCCGAAGCCAAGGGGCGCATCATCTATCGCCTGGCAGAGCTGGAGAAGATCAGCCCGGACAATATCGTGGCGGTGGGCGACGGGGCCAATGACTGCCTCATGATCAAGAATGCAGGCCTCGGCGTAGCCTTCAATGCCAAGGAGATCTTGAAGAAGGTCTCTGACGGAAGCCTATCCAGGGAGAACCTTCTTGGGCTGCTCAATGTGCTTGGGCTGGCGGAGAAGGAGAAAGAGCGGCAGTAGGTTAATTTTTTGTAGATATCAATATAGCAGCAAGAGAATTCTTCAAACAGCGACGCTTACAAATAAGAAGAATTCAGCACTTGATTTCAGAAGGTTGATGGTTGTGCCTGGTCAGAGCCATATACAGAGATTTTTTGAGAAGTTAAAGATGGATGAACATGACCTGACGCCATGCTCCTTTGCTTTTACAAAGTTCAAGTCCATTCCCGGTGAATGGAGATGCAGCACATTTGACTTGGCTATACCGTTTTGGCATATTTTTGCCCCAGGCGCAAGGTCATCCGATCTTAGAAAGCTCAGCGCTGGAATACAGGTTGAGAACTTCATGCTCCTGGCTGATCTCGGAGATAGCTCGCTACTAGTAATAAGGACCTACGGGAAGGGAAAAGGAGAAAAGCCGCTGTTCAAGTCGCTGCGCAAAATTGAAGATTACGATGAGATGGCAGGCGTCCTAAGGAAGTTCGATTTCAAATCAGATGATCTTATTGCACATGCCTCGCTTCAGGCTGCCAAAGAGCTCTTGGAAAGATCGTCTGGAACTGGTATTATAAACAAGGGCTTGTTCTCCAATTATTTCTTGAAGGAGCGTCTGGCAAAGAGCATGTCCGAACGGGGACGCAGCATCGCTAGAGAGGCGCAAGGGTTCTTTTCCAGGATTGAAGAATTCATTTTTTCGAACCCTGATCAGGCTGAGAAGGGCTTGGCGGGCCTGGGATTCAAGTCAGTCCTCAGGAATGGGAGCGGATATCCAGAGTTTGGACTTCACTATGCCGGTGAAGAGCTGGATGTCTGCTGCGTTATCGCTCCTGTCGATTCTCTGGATTTCAGGACAGGCAGCTTGGCCGCACCAAGCTATCAGGCAGTAGCCAAACTGCGCGATTTTAATTGGGTGATCTTGAGCAACGGCAATCTCTGGAGAATTTACTGTCGCAGGTCTGCTTCGGAGAGCACCAGTTACTTCGAGCTGAACCTGGAAGGGATTTCAGAGGCTTCCGATCTGAGGCTGGTTTATCTGGCAGCAATATTCTCCGCACCATCCTTTGTCAAGAGAGGTGGAGCCTCAGATATCGATCTCATTTACGAAGGCGGCGTAATCCATGCAAAAGGCCTGGAAGAGGATTTAAAAAGCAAGGTATTCGATGATCAGCTCTTCCTCAACCTGACAAGGAGCGTTATCGTCTTTGATATGAAAAAGCGCTATCATGAAGACGAATTAGAGCAGGGAAAAAGAAAGGCGCTCAAGTTACTCTATCGGCTGCTATTCGTTCTCTACGCCGAGGCAAGGGGCCTCTTGCCACTGAATAACGAGAATTATCGAGCGGTATCCCTGGAAAATATGCGTGCTCGCCTGGATGCTCTGGAGAAAGTGCCAGAGGGAGCGGAAGCCTGGTCGTCTCTGTGCTCGCTCTTCGAGATGATCCATCGGGGGAGTCCATCTGCTCAGATGCCGGAGTATGACGGCGAGCTGTTTGCAGCGGAGGAGATGGATTCGCTGCCTATCAAGAACATGCATATCGTTCCAGCCCTGAAGGATCTGATGATTTCCGCTGCAGGCGGCATCGACTATCTCAATTTGGGCGTGCGACAGCTTGGCTCCATCTACGAAGCCCTGCTGGAATATTCCATCAAGCAGGCCGACCGCGATTTAATGGTCTATAGAGATAGTAGTAATAAAAATGGAGTGATGATAATGGATGCTGCCTTTGCCTCGGATCTGCAAGCCAAGCCTCGCAGCTTCATTTCTGCAGTAGAGATTTATCTTACTGCAGGCGGCCTGGCCCGCAAAGGGAGCGGCAGCTATTACACCCCGGATGAGATTGTCAGATTTCTTGTGAAGAAGGGCTGGAGCCTCACTTCCTGCGCCGGGAAGCCATCTTTCGCAGTACAATGGAAGAGCTTCGCTCCAGCAAATCCAGGAACCGTGATCTGGAGATGAAGTCCATCGAGGATCTGATGGGGTTGGAAGTGGTGGACCCTGCCATGGGCAGCGGCCATTTCCTGGTGGCGGCTGTCAATGATATCACCTCCTGGGCAATTTCACTTCTGCACGAATATCCTGATGCGCCCCTCGGCACCGTGGTGGAAGAGGATCGAAGAATGATCCTGGAAGAGCAGGCAAAGAGAAAGATTGCCCTGAATGGTGACCTGCTCACGGATACGATTATCCTGAAGAGGATGGTCATGAAGCGCTCCGTCTTTGGCGTGGATCTGAATCCCATGGCAGTAGAGCTGGCCAAGCTCTCCTTATGGCTGGAGTCCTTCACCATCGGCACGCCTCTGACCTTTTTGGACCACCACATGCGCTGCGGCGACAGCCTGATGGGCCTATGGAAGTCGAGCCTCCAGGAGGAGCGCCAGACTCGTCTGCAATGGTTCACTGGCGAGCTGGAGGCAGCAGCGAAAGCCATCTTCCACGGAGTCAGCCAATCGCATGACCTTTCTGCAGAGGAGCTCAGCCAGAGCAGGGGGGCTTATGAGCAGTCCCGGCATATAACAAAGCCCCAGGAGGAGCTGCTGGACCGGCAGGTCTCAAGCCTTGCCCGCAAGTTCAATGCGTTTCACTGGGAGTACGAATTTCCTGACGCCTTTGCTGAGACGGAGTGGGGCTTTGATCTGGTGGTCATGAATCCGCCCTGGGAGGCGGTCAAGCCTGAAGATGATGAATCCTTCTCGGGCATCGAGCCAGGCTTCAGAAAGATCAATAGCAAACCAGAGAAGCGAAAGGTGATGGAGAGGCTCCTGAAAAGCCCGGTGATCCAGGCCGCCTACTGGGATTACCGGGAGAGGATCGAGCAGCGCATCAATTTCTACCGATCTGCGGAGTATTCTCTGAGGGGGAGCGGAGATACGAATCTCTGGAAGCTCTTCATGGAACGAGGCATGAAGCTCTTGGCCAGAGGAGGCAGCCTGGCCGTGGTCGTGCCCTCCGGCATCGTCACGGACGAAGGCGCAAAGCCGCTGCGGGAGAAGTTGTTTGAGGGAAGGATCAGGGGCATTTTTGAGTTCGAGAACAAGTTTGGAATATTTCCTGATGTTCATAGAAGCTATAAATACGCCCTTCTGATCTGGGACCGGGCTGACCCCGTTGCAGCTTTCCCGGCGGCGTTCTACCTGCAACATATGGAGGCTCTGGAGGGGAAGGCGGAGCAGGAGAAGTTTCTGGAAATGCCCATGGATCTGGTTCGCCTTTGCGCTCCGGAAAGCCTCTCCATTCCGGAGGTGCGCAGTGTGCGGCATTTGCGGGTCTTCACCAAAATTTGCCACGAACACCCCTTGCTGGGAGATCCGGAAAAGAGGTGGCATGTGAGCCTGGTTGCCGAGCTGCACAGAACCAACGACAGCAACCTTTTCCGCAGCGACGGCCAGGGCTGGCCACTCATAGAGGGCAAGTGCTTCCATCAATTCCTGCCCGATTACGAGAAGCCCACCTTCACAGTCGATCCCGATCAAGGATTGAAGAGGACGGCACGATGCAGGGATTACAAAGACGGATTGAATGGATTCCTGCACATGATGCCCAGGCTGGCATTCAGGGATGTGGCGCGGAGCACGGATGTAAGAAGTTCGATCGCTTGTATGTTGCCGCCAAGGACACTTTGCTCCAACAAGGCACCATTAGCTATTCCCATTGTGAAAGGCCGTGTGCCAAGGGACAAGACATATCAGGGGTTCGTGAGCTATTTGGCAGGTATATTCAATTCGTTTGTGTTTGATTTTCTGATACGCACTCGCGTTAGCATAAATCTCAATTTCTTCTACGTCTACCAGACCCCCGTCCCCGCCGACTATCATAGCAGCCTAGCCCATAAAATCAAGAAGATTGCCGCTCGCCTCAGCTCTCCCGATGACCGCTTCACCGAGCTGGCGCAGGCTATGGGCGTCCCCTTCGGCCCACTGACCATGAAGGAGCGACTGGAGATGACAGCGGAGCTGAACGCCCTTGTAGCACGC
>CABMDX010000137.1 GCA_902385025.1 uncultured archaeon
ATCACGCCGGTCTGAACCTTTCTCACGTGTCCTGCGAAGCCAAGCACCCAGGCGGAGAGCCAGTTCAGCCAACCATCCACGATCTTGATGTCGATCATGTTGGAGATCAGCGCAGTGCCGTAGACTATAGTTTCAGCGAACCAGCCAGTGAGGATCTCATGCTGGTAGTATCCTTTCAGCAGCATCTTTCTAATGGGGTCTTTGTCGCCAGTGACCTGGCTCGGATCAAATTTCTTGATTTTATCCCAGTAGAACAATCCAGCCGTGAGAATGCCACCTAGGGCTACAATAATTGGCAGTATCTGGATGTACCAGGGTTCAGCCGGTTCTGCCTTTGCCTCTGTGCCTGCACTTTCACCTTCTTCACTGACATAAGGCTCAGTCGCGGGCTCTCCTTCCAGCATCTTTTCTTCTGTCGGATGGCCTCCGATAGCTGCGAGCTCATTGAAATTGAGATCATAATGCTCGAAGTTGCTGTCGAGATAGCTGTAGAAGCCGCCCTGGGCTGCAAGGCCGAATCCAAAGGCAAATACAGCCAAAATCACCAGGGGACCGATCATGATCATTGGTGATTCGTGGTGGCCATAGTCGGACCTTTCCTTGCCTGTAAAGACCGAGAACCACATTCTAAAGGTATAGATGGCGGTCAGGACTGCTGCCAGTACCAGGAATATGTAAGGCAGGAAGTTGATCATTACGCCGTACTCATAGGCAATCACTATTATTTCGTCCTTGGAGAAGAAGCCCGTAAATAACGGGAATCCGGCCAGGGATAGTGAGCCAATGAGCATGGTATACATTGTCCACTTCATGTACTTTCCTACGCCACCCATCTCTCGCAGATCATTGGTATTGACTGCGTGTATGACCGAGCCGGCGCAAAGGAACAGCAGGGCCTTGAAGAACGAATGGCCGATTAGGTGGAACATGGATACGCCCACAGCCATTGCGCCTACAGCTGCACCCATTCCGAGACCTGCCATCATGAAGCCCAGCTGCGATACTGTCGAGAAGGCCAGAACCCTCTTGATATCGAAGGCTGTGAGGCCCATCGTGGCTGCAAACAGAGCTGTGAAGGCACCCACTGCTGCTACGGCGGTTAGCCCATAGGGCGCGGCGTAGAAGAGCGGGAACATCCTGGCAACCAGGTAGACACCGGCTGTAACCATCGTAGCGGCATGGATCATGGCCGAGACTGTGGTGGGGCCTTCCATGGCATCGGGAAGCCAGACATGCAATGGGAACTGACCTGACTTGCCCACTGCGCCTCCCAGAAGGCCGAGGGCAATAAGTGTGAGCTGTGCCGGTGGAATCTCAGCCAGGTGAGCATAAATCACCGGGAACTGCAAGAGGTATTCACCGGGCTTGAGAGCCAGATTCAAGGATGCCAGGTTGTTGTAGAGAAGTATTATGCCTGACAGGAATAGAACATCTCCCACACGCGTGGTCAGGAATGCTTTCTTGGCAGCGGCTGCCGCAGAAGGCTTCCGGTACCAGAATCCGATCAAGAGATATGAGCAAAGACCCACCAGCTCCCAGAATATAAAGAGCTGAAGAAGGTTATCGGCATAAATCAGGCCCAGCATGGAGGCAGTAAATAATGCAGCCTCGGCGAAGTACCTGGCTGCGCCCGGATCGCCGTTCATGTATCCATTGGCGTAAGTGTGAATCAGTGTAACCACGAAGGTCACCATGAGCAGCATCACAAGCGCCAGGGGATCTATGAGAATGCCCACATTGAAATTGGCAAACCAAGGCATGGACTGATGGATGATTTTGTCTGGATATATCTCTGTGAATATTCCAAGAGACAGTATCAGTCCTGCAAAGGTTGCGAGGACCGTCAGGAAACCGCCGCCCCTGGGTAAGTGCCAGCCTATGAAGAGGCACAGCAAAAAGGCCAGGACAGGCAGCCCTACGATCAGATAAGCGTAATCTGCATACATCGTCTTACCACCTCATGGCCCTGATGTTATCCAGGTCAATGGTTCCATACAGCCTGTACAGCGCAATCATAATGGCAAATCCAACGCCTGCTTCAGCTGCAGCCAGTGCAATGGAGAATAGGGCAAAAACCTCGCCATTCACATTGGGCTGACTGGTTGAGAAGGCAACGAGATTTATGTTGGCGCTATTGAGCAAGAGCTCGATGCACATCATCAGCTTGACTCCGTTCTTTTGAGTTGCGAGGCCATAGAGGCCGATGGTGAACATCGTAGATGCCAGCAATATGTAAAGCTCGAGCGGTATCATCGGTAATTTTCCCTCCTTGTCATCTTTTCGTCGCCTCCTCAGGCAACCTCCTTTCGAGCTACCCAAACCGCTCCAACCAGGGCAGCTGTCAAAACGAGGGCTAATATCTCGAAGGAGAAGACGTAAGAGGTGAATATCTCAAATCCCACGTCTCCTATGCCGCTCTCCGGCAGCCTCAATCCCTCTTTGGGCTCATAGCCCAGAGGCTGCATTTCCTTGCCACCCCAATCAGTAAGCGATAGGGATGCAAGGAGAGTGGCCAGAAAGGCCAGGGTCAAGATGATGATCTTAAATTTCACCATGGGACTCCTCCATAATCGTCTTCCTCGTGAGCATCACGGCGAAGAGTATCAGAACACCGACTGCACCAATATACACCAGAATCTGAGCCACACCCACAAAGGGAGCGTTCAGGAAGATGTACAGAGCCGCCACGCCTGCAAAGGTTCCGAGCAGGTACAGAGCACTGTGCACTATATTCTTGGAGTAAACCGTCATAGCAGACAGAAGCACTATGATGGCGGCAATAATTAAGAAGCTCAAGAGCTCGATGGCAAACCTGACATCATAGGCCATGAGTTTGCCCAGGATCGTCTGGGACCAGGGCGAGAAGAACACTATCAGTGCCAGTCCTCCAAAGATAACGCCCAAAGCTGCTAGGAGCACCAGGAGCTCAAAGATGGATCTAATGACATTTATGCCTGACTTTTCAGACATCAGGCAGCACCTCCTTCCTTAGGTTTGGCGGCTGCTGGAGCGGCCTCTTTCTTCTTTGGAGCCGCTGCGCCTTCCTTGGCAGGTTTCTTTGAGGCGCCCTCCTTGCCAGCGGCGGCCTTCTTTGCGGCAGCCTTCTCTGCGGCAATCCTCTTAGCCTCAGCCTCCAGGTCTGCAACCTCGTTGGCAGTGAATCTCTTGGTAGCCAGGAAGTCAGGCCTCTTCACGATATCCTCTCTTTCCCAGCCGGCCATGGTGACCTTTTTACCCATCTTGAGACACTCTACAGGGCAATCGTCCACACACAGGCCGCAGAACATGCATCTACCATAATCGATTTGCGGAAACTGCATCTTCTTGTTTTTTAGAGGACTTCCAAACTTGAAATGAACCATCTCAATGCAACTATTGGGACAGACCCTGGCACAGGTTCCACACCCGATGCATATGGTGGCATCCAATTCATGAATGCCGCGCTCCGCGTCCGGCAGCTCCATCATCACCTCAGGATAGAGCCTGGTGATCTCGATCTCCCGCGTGGCGGTCTTCAAAGGCCAGCTGAAGTTCTTTATCATCTTTCTCTTCAACATCTCAATGCCACCTCATGCAAAGTAAGATCCTACCAGCACCGCCCATCCCAGGTTCAATATGGAAAGCGGAAGCATCCATTTCCATCCCAGGTCTGTGACCTGATCGATTCTCAGACGGAACAGAGAGGCCCTAACCCAGATCAGGCACCACAAAACGATGACTACTTTCATGAACAGCCAGATCAAGGGCGACACAATATCCAGAATCGGTATGGGTATAATCGGCCCCTGCCATCCGCCCAGGAAGAGGAGAGACAGCAGTATGGATCCCAGCAGAGCGTTATTGTACTCCTGGAAATAGAGCAGACCCCACCGGATTCCGCTATACTCGGTGTTGTATCCGGATATGATCTCTTCTTCTGCCTCGCTCTGATCGAATGGAATTCTGCCCAGATCGGTTATCAGGGCGATGACGAAGATCGCAAATCCGAGGGGCTGAGCAAAGGCATACCAGAGAGTCTGGCTCTGCACGATCTCCACCAGATTTAGGCTGTGAGCCATAACCGCCACGGAGATAACGCAGACGCCCATGGGCACCTCATAAGCGATCATCCTTGCAATGCCTCGAAAAGCTCCCAGGACTGAGTACTTGTTATTGGAGCTATAGCCTGCCATGAATACGGCGATGGCCATCAGGCTCAATGCCGCCTCGACATAGAAGGCGCTGATATCCATATTGGCCACAACCAGAGGCACATCCTTTCCGCCTATGTGAAGAGCTCCGAAGGGAATGGCTGCAGCGACGAGCATTGTGGCAATCGATGCAACAATAGGCGCCCATACATAGACTCCCTTATCGGCATCACCGGGAATAATGTCCTCTTTGGTGAAGAGCTTAATGGCATCGGCACCAAGCTGCAGTATGCCCCATCTTCCGCCCACACGGTTGGGGCCAAACCTGTTGCAGAAATCGCTCAGGACCTTTCTTTCACCCCAGATCACAAGCATGGCACCAACGTTTACCACGGCTGCAATCACTGCAGCACCAACTACGCCTATGATCAGAGCGAATATGGCAGGTTCCTGGACAGCGAAATCTGTGATGCTCTGTATTAAGTCCAAATCCTCTCCCTCCTTTACCTGTCAGCCTCAGATGGGCAGCCATCCATGCTGCCAGCAATGGCTACTGCATCGGCAATGTAGACTCCCTCCAGGAGCGGAGTCAATGTCTGGAAGGTAGCATAGAATGGTCCTCTTACCTTCACACGATAGGGCTTGTCACCACCATCGCTGATGACATACATTCCCATCTCGCCTCTCGGGTCCTCCACCCGATAGTAAGCCTCGCCCACCGGGACCTTCTTGGGGACCTTCACATCGGTTTTGATAGGTCCTTCTGGAATCTTATCCAGGCATTGCTCAATGATGTGAATGCTCTCCAGCATCTCTCTGAGCCTGACATCGATTCTATCTGCAGAGTCTCCTTTGGTCCCAGTTGTTACCTTAAAGTCGAGCTCGGGATAGACAAGTATCGGATCCTCCTTCCTCATATCATAAGCAACGCCGGTGGCACGCAGCGGCGGTCCGGATACTCCCATGCGCTTAGCATCATCCGGCCGGATTATGCCCACACCATCCATCCTCTTATGATAGATCGGATCCTGTTCAAAGAGCTCGATGAACTCCTCTGTGCGGGATTTCATATAGGGCAGCACTTTTCTGCATTTGTCTGCAAAGCCTTCCGGCAGGTCGTTCCGGACGCCACCAAAGCGCACAAATGTATGCGTGAGCCGGGCCCCAGTGACGCTTTCGATCAGAGAGATGATCTGTTCCCTGTCAATAATCATGTACTGCCAGGGAGCATAGCCGACACCTGCGATAAGGGTCAAAAACTCGCCTGTGCCTATAAGATGGCTTTGTATTCTGGAGAGCTCCTCCAAAATGACGCGAATGTATTGGGCCCTCAGCGGAACCTCAAGCCCAAGGATCTTCTCGACCGCTCCGCAGTAGCACTCGTTATTGGAGAGAGAGGCCACATAGCACATCCTATCAGTGTAGGTTATGCCCTGCAACCAGGTCCTGTTCTCCATGATCTTCTCGATGCCCTTGTGAATATAGCCCACGTCCAGGAAGGCCTTCCTTACCCTCTCACCCTCCACCAGAACATCCAGCAGGAAGGGTCCGGGCACCATTGCATGCTGCGGCCCCAAATGCATAATCATCTCGGCATCGGACTTTATCTCCCGCTCCTCTCTTTCCCTGAAAGAAGGATACTTTGGCCTCTCCACTACCACGGTTCCAGCCTCGACTTCAGCAGGAGTGGGAGGAATGTGGTATTCGGTGTAGCCCTCTGGTGTTGTGATTTGCACTGCCCTCTCGCCAGTCGTCAGGTCAGGATAGCCCTTGTAGTCCTTTCTCCAGGGCCAGACACCTACAAGCTCGTCTGATAGAAGCAGCGGATAAAGCTCTGGATGCCCCTCAAAATTGATGCCGAGCATCTCCCAAATCTCTCGCTCGTACCAATTAGCATTCCAGTAAAGGCCAGTCAGAGACTTGACAGAAGGATTCTCTCGAGAAGTCTTAACCTTGAGCATGGCCACAACCTGATGTGCTCCGTGGCTGGCCATAATCTCCACTACTTCCATTTCCTTTCTGGCGATCCAGTCCACACCTGCAGCACCGGAGTAATGATCAAAATTGAGCTTGCTCGTCAGGTGCTTGCAGACATCCAATATCTTCTTGGAGTCAATTGTTGCCCAGAGCCTTCGCTCAGACTCCACCTTGGAGTCCAGGACGGCCCCGGGAAAGGCGGACTGGATGGAGCTTAATACATCGTTTGCATTTGTCAAAAAAAGCTCCCTCCTTAATAATCTCGCTTATCCTTGCGCTGTTTGATCTTTTCCTGGAGATTTATCAAGCCCTCGAGGAACTGCTCAGGCCTTGGCGGGCACCCCGGTATAAAGACATCGATGGGGAAGTAGTCCTTGGTGTTCTGGATGATATTATAGGAATCATAGAACGGTCCCCCAGAGATGGCACACTCCCCTATGGCTATGCACCACTTGGGCTCAGGCATCTGTTCCCAGAGATTCTTGAAGACGGGCAGGTACTTCCGGGTCAGGTAGCCGGAAATGATCATCACATCCGTCTGGCGCGGTGTATTTCTCGGGATGCACCCAAATCGGTCGCTGTCATATGGAGCTGCTCCGAAAACGAACATCTCCACACCACAACACCCCATGGGCTGCATTAAAAAATATACCGAATTTTTTCTGCCCCAATTGAAAATATTCTTTATGGGCCCCATCTCTATGATTTGATGGATCTTCTCCGTAGTGGTGAACCAGACCTCAGCCACGGGCTGGCCAAAAATGGTCCACTTCTCAATCTCCTCATCGATTGCTACAGGCACGGGTATGACATCACTTATACCCAACGCAAAGCCTCCTTCTTGATAGCATAGATCAGTCCAACCAGCAGTACCACGATGAATAGGAGCATCTCGAAGACGGCATAGTTCATTCCAAAGACCATGAACTGCTGCATAGCTTTATTCGCGTAGACATAGATCCAGGGATATAAGAATAAAACCTCAACATCGAATATCACAAAAACGATTGCGAAAAGGTAATATTGAACGCTGTACTGGATCTTGGCATCGCGGATAGGCTTCAGACCACCTTCGTATGTCGATAGCTTTTGGCGGCTTCGCTTATTAGGCGCTATGATTTTTATAGCAGCAAGAGCCGCAATGGGCACGATAGCTCCCATTATCAAAAATATAATAAGTGGTATATAATAATCCACTGCCATCGGTTCGCCGGCCATTGTTTATCCTCCGTAAAAGCTAAACATAAGGCCTGGTATAAAAGGTTTATGAGAAAAAATTTCGCGTTGCATAAGTTCAATCACAATTTTTACGGGACTATCCAGCGAATATTATCATCATTAAGGTGAACAAAATGGATACGGTGCATCAGTTGGAGATCGCTCCGGGAATGAGCGTGGATATCCTTGTGCAGGGAATGGCCCATTGCGGCTTTGGAGCCAGAAGGCTGGCTGAAGCGGTGGCAATTTACGAAAATATGCTTTCAGGAGATTTCACCAAATTTTTAACACTCTCCGGCGCGATGGTGCCCGCCGGGATGAGAAATATGGTTTCCGATCTGATCAGCAGGGGCCACGTGGATGTTCTGGTCATCACGGGCGCAAATCTGGTGCACGACATCATCGAGTCCTTCGGATGCCACTGCCTGGGGACGCCAAAGTCAGATGATGCCGCCCTGCGTGCCGCAGGAGTAAGCCGGATTTATGATGTATTCCTGCGGGATGAAGACTTTGTATCATTTGAGGAGCTGATGCAGAGAATACTGCCGCAGACGCAAAAGACAATCTCCGGAAGGGAGCTGATGAGCACTCTGGGAGAGAAAATTATGGACAGGAATTCCATTCTGCGCTCAGCCTTCGATGCAGATGTACCTGTATTCTGCCCGGCGCTGCCCGATTCTATGATTGGGCTGCAGGCCTGGATGTTCGGCCAGACGAAAAAGCTCTCAGTAGATGCATTTGCTGATATCAAGGAGATCGTGGACATCTGCTACAATTCCAAAGGTTCAGGAATAGTAATAGTGGGCGGAGGCGTGCCCAAGAATTTCGCCCTTCAGTCCATGCTTGTCACTCCCAAGAGCTTTGACCTCGCGATCCAGCTCACCACAGACACGCCAGAAAATGGCGGTCTATCTGGAGCCACGCTCTCCGAGGCCATATCCTGGGGCAAGATCTCAGCCGGGGCACGCTATGTGACGGTTTACGGCGATGCTACCATCACCTTTCCCCTGATGGTAGCAGCGACGCTGGAGAGGCTGGAAAAGAATCGGAAAGGTAGCATGAATAAAGCGCTCTGGAAAAGCGCGGCAGAAAGCCCAGGAGATGCAAACAATGAATGAATCACGGCAGGAAGCTCTCAAGAAAAGGCTTGGACAGACCCTATTCGTCCTGTCCTTTGCCTTTTACGGTAGCCTGTTGCTGATGCCGTTTGCGTCTATCTCCACCGGCAACAGGATGATATTATCATCAATTCTTTTGATTCTTGGGGAAGCATCATTCTGGATCGCGGCTATGATCCTGGGCAGACAGTTTATCTCAAAGTATCGAAATATGGTTTGGAGATCCTGGCTCACGAAATTGCGGAAGATCTTTAGCTATTGAATTGAAGTTATAGGCAGGAGGTTGGCATTTGGAGATCGTGGTTGGCATCAGCGGGGCCTCGGGAGTGCAGTACGGAGTTCGACTCCTGCAGGCCTTGAGGGAGAAAGAGTGCACAACACATTTAGTTGTAACCGATTCGGCCCGAAAGATCATAGAAATCGAAACCCATCAATCCCTGAGCGAAGTTTTTGAGCTGGCGAGCCGCTTTTATGAACCGCATGACTTTGCCGCGCCGGTGGCCAGCGGCTCACACCTGTTCGATGCCATGGTGGTCATACCCTGCAGCATGGGAACGCTTTCCTCCATTGCATGCGGATCTTCGGACA
This sequence comes from uncultured archaeon, assembly GCA_902385025.1. Taxonomy (GTDB): domain Archaea; phylum Halobacteriota; class Methanosarcinia; order Methanotrichales; family Methanotrichaceae; genus Methanothrix. The sequence goes on from CABMDX010000137.1 coordinate 9,032, forward strand.
CGCTCATCACGCGGACTGCGGACGTCTGCCTCAAGGAGAAGAGGAGACTGGTGCTGGTGCCAAGGGAGACGCCCTTGAGCCTCATCCAGCTTCGCAACATGGTTTCCGCCGCTGAGGCCGGGGCCGTGATCCTGCCCGCATGCCCTGCATTTTATTCCCGGCCCGAGAGTCTTGAGGATCTGGTGGATGTGCTGGTGGGCCGCGTGCTCGATCTTCTGGGCCTGGAGAACGATCTATACGGCAGGTGGGAAGGAAATGCTTATAACCGTTTGAATCAGAGCGGTGAAAAGGTGAATTAGATGAAGTGTGCGCTGTGTCTCGTTGATAAGGAAACCCTGCCAGTCAAGCTCAATATTGCTACCATTCACGGCCCAAAGGAAGAGATTTACAACATCTGCAAGGAATGTCTGGAGCTCGCCCATCAGGCATACCTCGACAAGGATTTCCTGGCGGTAAAAGCGGGGTCCAATGCTGCACCCCATGGTGCGCATGGAGATGCACACGGCGCGCATCACTAGAATCCCATATTCCCTTTTCTCGAAATATTCAGGCAAATAGCCAAAATACTGATAATTGCGGCTGCTGGCAATGAATAATCAGACGACGAGAGACAATACCTTGGTCGCTGCAGGCACGAAAAATTAATCAAGTCTTCCATGTCTGAAAGCCAGGGCTATCCGGATGATCAGCAGGCAGAAAACTGTTGACACAGCCGTGTCAGAAGGGATGTGAACTGGCAGCTCTGGCAGATCCAGGATGTTGTCCTTCATCATTACAGCCTCGGGCTCGGATATAAAGCGGCTCTCCGTTCCATTATATCCCAGAATCCTGGCATAAATAAGCGCTTGCTCTGAGTCGCCACTCCTCCCGACTCTGCGATAAACCTCTGCCGCATTAACGTAAGCAGTGGAATAGTTTTTGTCCAGAATCAGGGCATTCTTCAGGCAATTCATGGATTCCTGATAGGATCCAATCTCCGCTAAAGATTTGGCTTTGTTATTCCAGGCATACTTATTGTAGATATCAAGGTTAATCGAAGCATTATAGTACCGCAGAGCCTCAATATGTCGCATTCGCTCCTCTGATGCAACGCCGAGGTTGTTTACAGCAGGTGAGTATTTTGGGTCAAGCTTCAGCGATCGCTTGAAGCAGTCTGTTGCCTGATTCAGATCACCCCTGTCCAGGAGCGCTACGCCCTTATTATTCCATAAAAGGGGATTGGACCCGGAGAGCTGCAGTGCTCTATCGATGCTTTCCAAAGCCAGACTGTAGTTCTTTTGGGCAATGAGGGCCACACCCATGTTATTGTGCGGGTCTGCCCAATCTGGTGACAAATTGATCGATTCATTGAAGAAACGGATGGATGAATTTATGTTCCCCTGCCGGTAAAGCACCAGCCCCCTGTGATTCAATGCCGGGGCATCCAATGGCTCGGCTGAAGAATCGTTCTCACTCAGATTTTCAGATAGAAGATCTCCTTCAGAATCCATCATCCATAGTCGCATTGACGGCCACGATGACTTTGAGGTCTCTGACGATGCCGGCCCTCCCGAAAATTCTCTGGAATTTTTTATATTGTAAGATGAAGTCTGGTTCTTGGATATATTCTCAGATATATTTAGAGAATTGCTTTTATTGGATACTGCGCCCACAGAAGGAAGGGTCATAGCACTTTGATTTGAGCCAGGAGAAGAAACGTCGGAACCGTTCTCTGATGAATTAAGGTGATTGATAGAGCCAGGGGAATCGGTCATCAGGCTCTCGCTCACACCCGCAATCTGCAATACCATTACGATAGATATAACGACAAAACCAGTTACGGACAGCCTAGCCATAATATACCAGAGATAACGTTAATGGTAATACAAGAATGTTTTGCATTTCCACCATTCCAGAATTTCTGCCAAATCTTATGCGCATGTATTGCCGGGCTTCAAAATGCCCGGGAGGAGAAGAGAGAAGAAAACGCACTCCAGAACCTTCATCCCCAAAGCACTGGATGACCGGCTCTGCGAATTGGCATCAGCCACCTTGCGACATCGTTCGATGAAGATCTGATTCTCAGTTGATTCTATGTTTATATCGATCTCAAGTCCATTTCAGGACCATCTTCTCAACTCTCTCTATGCGCTGTTTGCCAAATGTTTTAACGTTCTCGCATTTTTCGCTCACCCTTTGGCGACCGGAGGTGCGCATCGGCATAGCTGCAGGCATACGTATTGGCTTATATTCTTGATATTTTATAAATTTAGCTATATGTGGACTGTTAATCTTCCCGCCATCCATCATTCCTAGTTCGAAATAATACCTGCAAAGGCCTATCACCCCATATGCTTCGAGCCTCCTGGCAGAGGTCACTACCTTTCTCTGCATCAGAAAACGAGTTTGCCCCACCTTTTTAAGCTCGCGATCAAAGGCTGCGTCCTCCAGGGCATAGTCTTTGAATCCACCAACTTTTATAAAGACATCCCGAGGAACGCAGAGATTTATTCCAATGAGACTAGTATTTCGGAAGTTTGAGCTGAGCCAGAAAAAGCCGCAGCCTAGGCATTCAAATATCTTCATCTTGAGGCCTATTCCCTCTATTTCAAAGCCTGCAGTAAGCCCAACTATACCGCAATCGAGATATTTTTTTACCGTCTCCAGATAATCCTCTTTTATCCTCGTATCTGCATCTATGAACACCAGGTATGTACCTTTTGCAACCTTCGCACCCTGATTGCGTCCCCACCAGATGCCTCTTTTCTTTGATACAACTACCTTGTCGGCATATTTCCTGGCAATCTCCCGAGTCCTATCACTACTGCTGCCATCGGAGACTATTATCTCAAAGCGATCCCGTGGAAGCGTCTGCTTTGAAATCGATTTTAGGCATGCCTCAATGTAGACTTCCTCGTTAAGCGTGGGTATTATGATTGAGAATTCCATTGCATTCACTTCGTTAATTCCTCGGGCTCTCCACTCTCTTTTTCTCGGAACATACATAAGCTTTTAGGACAAAAGCTATTTGCGGCAACGAAAATCCGTACCTATAGGAAAGTGCATGAGCAGCCGCGCGGGGTGGCGCTCCGATATTTCTCGGGAGGCTTCTTTCATAATTCATTCTCCAGGGAAAACTTTTGGTCCTTGCCGGACAACCGCTCTTCGCCTATAGACGAACGGCGAAAACTATATATTCGTCGATCGTAGTAGTATGAGTGGCAAGAGTCAAGTGCTATTTTCTCCCTCCTACACCTGTGACTTTTGCCTCCCTCCTTATACGGTAGATTTGCTCCCAGGAAGTCCTTTTTCCAAAGATTCAGGAATATCATCAAGGCACAAAGCACAGCGACTTCTGCCCTTCATAACCCGTATATATCTTGTAGCACCCCTATTGCTCTTTGGATGTTGGACAATAGCCGGCTCAGCGCCGTGGCGGAGCTCATCCGGGATCACATAGCCCTGGACGGAGTCGAGAGGTATTGCGTGGAGACAGGTGTAGAGAGCCAGGATTTTGTGCCGCTCGAGCCGCGCGACTTTGAGGGAAATATATCGGCAGTGGATGGCTCCA
>CABMDX010000138.1 GCA_902385025.1 uncultured archaeon
CTCCCTGATGAGGATGGGCGTTTGGTTGGTAGCCTTAAAGAATGGACCGCCAGGATGTCTTGCCAGCTCAGTGCCGGTATTGGGATCTTTCCACCAATCCAGGTTAAGCCAGACATCACCCGTTTTCAGATCGATATGGACTTTGATTTCTTCGACTTTGTACTTCTTTTGCAGCCAGCGGATCATCCTTTCAACATCGCTATCGGATCCGCCTGCTTGTCCCATGTAGACCTCTGCATAAGCGTGACCTCCCATAGGACCATAAGCCAGCATGATCCTGGACGTGCCCCCAATGGACTCGATCAGCGAAGCCAGCAATATGGAGAAATCATCACAATCCCCCTGGCCAGAAAACTTGCCTTTGCCATTCTCCAGGCTCCTGTTGGAATACAGAAATTCTTCAATTCCCCGGGGATCTCGCGCATAGCTCCAGTTGCCGACCATATATTCATAAATCGAGCAGATCTGGTCAATGGTTCCATCACCAGGATATTCCAGAATTAAGCTGCGCCCCTTATCCTCAACTGCGGAATTGCCTACATTGAGCTTAAGATCTATTTCCTTCTTAACCTCTTCGACCGTTTTTGCGGATTTCATCATAAGAGACCTACCGCCTGCACTGCTGCTTGCAACGGAAGAATATACGATGTCTGTGCCGTTATATTGAGTGATATTTCCGCTCTCAAGGGGCCGCCCCCCAGACTCGCTGTAGGCGTACGCAATCTCTTGAGCTGTAGCCGAAGATATTACAGCCAATACAGCATGCACAAGGGAGAGCGCTGTCGACATGCGGTGATGTGATAAATTTTCAGACATAAAGCAGTTTTGGATTAAGGAGAAAAATTTTTAATGTAGCTGAATCTAGCTCCAGGTCATCCGTGTCAATTCATTTTCCAATGAGGGGTCCAATTCTATGGCAATGCTGGCGTTCTGCTGGGCCAGAGAGAAAAGGGACAGGTTAAGAGACAGAGTCCTTGCCCGGTTCATCCATGCAACCGCCAGATCCGGCTTTAACTCGATAGCTCGATTATAGCAGGCCATCGATTCATTATGCTTTCCCATCCAATCTAGAGATACACCCTTATTATTCCAAACCTCTGCGAGAGTTGAGTTGAGAAGCATGGCCTTGTCAAAGGACTCAATTGATCCATCCATTTGGCAAAGAGACCCCAGAGCAATGCCTTTGCTATTCCACGCAGAGATCAAGTTTGAGTCAAGCTTTAATGCCTCATCGTATCTTTCCAAAGCAGATAAATACATCTTGGGAATATCTCCTGAGCAGTAGCTATCCCCTTTTGTTGGCGGCACACTATACTTATTTTCGTAGGCCGTGCAGAAAATTCCATCCAGATTTAGAAATCGAGCTCTGATATTTCCCGGTTGATCTTTCAGGCTGTCTAATACCTGATTACATAGGTCCAGACCATCATCGTATTTTTCTAGACCATAAAGCGCTTTGCCCTTTCCATACCATGCATTCCAATTTCTGTGGTCTTCTCCAATAGACCTATCAAAAGAGACAATAGCTTCCTCATAGGATTTGTTCTCGAGAAGTTTTTGGCCTTCCTCATACCAATAGGCTGCAGACTTCTCCACAGCCAATGCAGCATCAGCACTCAGTGATGTAAGAATTATTAGAGTCAATAATAATCTCATGGCAAATAATCTCATGGCAAGACTTCCCTGACTAATAGCGATGCTCATAAAATAAGAGGCTTATGTTCCAGCAACAAAATTTTGGATTGCATATCTATAGGAAATTTTATTAAACTAAAAGTCATCCATCTGATTAATGTCTCAAAGGCAGTCGATAAAAATAATTATAATATTTTTATTATGTTCTGCAATCGCGCAATCGTTCGCAGAGAATTCTTCAGAGGAAAATGCTAAAACATACTATGCAGATCATATAAAGGATCTTATCAAAAGCGGTCGAGACATCTCCTGCAATGATGCCATAATAATCGGAGACCTAAATCTCTCAGGACTCAATCTATCCACAAACTCCAACTCGCTTAAAATTATAGATTCGTCAATAAATATAATTAATTCTGAAATTAAAGGAGATGTTGAGTTTGGAAATGCTTTTTTTAAAAAACCGGTTGCATTTGACAAGACGACATTCTCAGGCGATGATGTCATTTTTAGAATTTCGGAATTTGCTGAGGATTTAGCCTTTTCAGATGCCGAATTCAAGTGCCCGGCGGATTTCTCCAGGGCAAAGATCGAGAAAGGTATGACATTTATAAAAACTGTCTGGACAGATAGAGCAGGTTTTGAAGGTATTAAAGCCAATGAATCAGCTTCCTTTCGCAATAGCAAATTTCAGGGAATATCCAGTTTCAAGGATGCACTCATGAACGGGTATGTTGACTTTGAAAACAGCCGCTTCGATCAGGAGGCATCATTCAAAGGTTCCGTATTTGAGGATACGGCCAATTTCCTTAACACTCGCTTTGCTGACCTGACCGAGTTTGAAGGAGCGGAATTTTGCGGACAGGCAAATTTCGCGAGGTCACGATTCGATGAGATTGCGGACTTTTCCAGCTCTCATTTTATCGGCAGCGCCACATTCTATTATGCAAAATTTGCCAACACAGCAATATTCTCAGATGCAAAATTTGGGGGCATTGCAGAATTTCGAAGATGCGGATTTGAGGGCTTTGCGGACTTCTCTTCGGCGGATTTTCTGGGCAATTCTCGGTTTGAAGATGCCCAGTTTAATAAAGCTGTCAAGTTCACCAATTCTAATTTTATAAATAATACATCATTTTATGAAACGTACTTCGATAGGGACGCCTACTTCGAAGGCTCCAGGTTCGAATCGAAGCTGAATCTGACCAATGCAACCTTTAGCAGGCTCGCGCTTCCATGGAACGCGATAAATGGCCATATTGAATATAACACTGCAACCCATCTCGATCTAATCAATAATTACAAAAACATTGGATGGACACAGGACTATAGGGATTGCTATTATAGCTATATGGAAAAAAAGAGAACATCAGAACCATTTGGCTATGCAAAAGTCATGGATACAATATCCTGGTTTTACTGGGGATATGGCACTAAAATGTACAATCCAATAGCGTTCATAATATCATCAGCTCTGATCTTTGCCCTAATTTATTATGGCCTGGTTCGTTTCAAATGGGCAGAAGCAGTTAATAAATCCAATCAACCTGGCTGCAAAATATGTCCCTGGGCGAAAACAGAAAGAGATGTTAAAAGCGAGCTTTCCTTTAAAAAGGCCCTAATATTTAGCATGAGAATTATCCTGCCTATCGAAAAGAAAGATGATTTTGAAATAAAGTATGCACATATTGGCAAAATAATCTGGATTGAAATCGCCGTATTTGGATTTCTAGCAGCTAATTTCGTTAATTATTTGCTTAGCGAAGTGCAATCTCATTTCAAGCCGCCGTAGTCAATTTTTCAATTAAAAAGTAGATGCATTGAGAGACAAATTCCTGCAATCTCTCATGCGATCCTTCTCACCTTTTCAAGCTACGATGTCATAACACCGGCCATAACTTAACTTTATATATAAGTAATATTATCTAGGTAGAATGTAACACTACTTGGATTGTTGAACTTGTCCACAGAAAACATAAATAGTCCATTAA
>CABMDX010000139.1 GCA_902385025.1 uncultured archaeon
CTGCAAATAGCGAAGAGCCTTTATTTGTTTTGAATATCCCGCATCTATGCTGCGGTGTGCGCCTCGCAATTTGATTTAGCTGGATTTTTTCAAGTCATCTTTCATTTGCATGAATTGTTCCCTGGTAAGTTCTCCCTTTACGTATCTTTCGGCCAGAAGGTCCTCAGCGCTCTTGCCGGACACGATATTCGGAGATACAGAGACCCGTTCAGATTTAATCAGCCTGCAAACAAAATAAACTATTACTATTAATATTATCAGCCAGATCAAATTCATCACGATGCCCATAAAAGGATACCAACCGTAAGAATACCCATCCATCATCCAAGGACCCACCCCATAATAGCCTGGTCCATAGGCTGCAGTTCCATTATTTCCGTAGGCTGGCCCGTATCCATCCATCGAGGGACCTGTTCTCTGTCCCATTGCGAACGACCCGACTAATGTAAAAAACATTGCCCCTGCACAAGTCAAAACTGCGTCGGCGCACCCCGCAGCAGATCTGCGGGGTATTCAAAATAATAAGATAAGTGGAACCAAAAAGAGAGCTGGAACAGGCTTTTAAATGATCGGTAATATGCAAATAATAAATAAAAGGACTTGAATGATCCTATCAGTGGTCCCAGCTCTATAGCCGCAACAAAGATGTCTCTGCAGTCTTCATTCCAGATCAAGAAATTATTAGCACCGGAACCTTAGAGTTGCGAATGATTTTGTCTGCTGCACTTCCCACGAGGAACTTCGGCATTCCTGTAAGGCCTATTCTACCAACGACGATTAAATCCATATCGCTGCCCATCTTTATAATTTCCTCAGCGGGATGGCCCTCGACAATCTTTTTCTCAAGAGAAACGGCAGCTATTTTAGCATCCTCCTCGACCTGGCGCATTGCTGCCTCACCTTCTCTCATGACCTCATTCTTGATGCCTTCCATCACCTCGTCTGCTATATTGTAGCTGACTTCGCCCATAAAATATCTGCGCGGATCAGCAACAAATAATGCGGTGACTTTTCCGCCAAAGTTTTTAGCAATCTCTATGCCAGCTTTTGCAGCCCTTTTGCTATTTTCTGATCCGTCAGTTGCAATCAAGATCTTTTGAAACAAAGCGATCCCCACAGCAATTATAACATTTATTGCTTATGAACTTTCTGTAAGATTGCTCCAAAATTTTAAAAATATTAATGTAGACCCTCCAGGATTTAGCCGGACAAGGTTACAGGATTCGTATATTTTATAGTGGGGGCGTGGTTTTGTTACCTATTAATGAGCCGAAAAAGAATAGTAAGCGAAGTCCTTTGCTCTAGTTTCGCTCTATCATCGAGTATCGAAAGCATGGTGTAACGCATGCTTTTTTCAATGTCTTAATATTCGCTCAAATTCTGTTTTCCATGGACTGCAATCCCTCGTTGAAGAATCTGTAATACCTCACCTTAAGCTGGTCTATTATCAGGAATACAATTATCACATAGATCCAGACTATGGCGGCCAGGTTCCAGCCAATAGGCGGGATAAGCAAGCCGTAAACGGCAATGATAGTGGCTACGGCCTGTGTCCCGAGCACGGCTCCAATAAGCAGGTTACCAGGTCGGTAAGACCAGAAATGTCCTTTAGTCCTGGCTATGAAGATGATAAGGTGGCCGGCCACTGAGAGCTTGAGGTACATGAAGGACTGAATTACCTCTTTGCTCAGGTGCAGATAATCAAGCCCGAAAAAGAGCAGGCCAAAGGATTCTACTGTTCCTATCAAGCCCAGAAATAGGGCCATTCCCATGACAGAGGACATCCTCCAGCGATCGGCCTTTTGAGAGTATTCCGCTCGGTCATAGGCTATTGACATGATAGCAAAATCGTTAAGCAAAGCCAGCATTACAATCATTATGGCGGTCAATGGATAAAAATTAAAGATGACTATTGATAGAGTGATGAAAAAGAGCACCCGGATAGTCTCAGCTATGCGGTAAATGGCGTAGCTATTCATGCGCTGGAATATCTTGCGGCTCTCTTTGATGGCGTCTATTATGACAGACAGGCCAGGTCTGGTCAGGACAATTGAGGCCGCGGATTTGGCAGCATCAGTTGCACCTGCAACAGCTATTCCGGCGTCAGCCTTCTTCAGGGCAGGGGCATCGTTTACCCCGTCGCCAGTCATGCCGACGATGTGTCCCCTGGCTTGAAGCAGCTCAACTATCTTGAATTTGTGCTCAGGAAATACCTGGGCAAAACCATCTGCCTCTTCGATGGTATCCGTGGCCTCTTCATTAGGTTTGTCTATGAAATCCGAGGCAGGCTTGATGTTCGTTCCCAAGCCCACCTTCCTTGCGATCTCTTTGGCAATTGCCACGTGATCGCCAGTGACCATTTTTACGCGGACGCCGAGTGACTGAGCAGTCTTGATGGTTTCGGCTGAATCTGCTCTGGGTGGATCGTGTAGGGCTATAAGCCCCACATAGCGCCAGACTCCCTTGGAGTCAGTGCCTGCAACACCCATTGCCCGGAATCCCTTTGAAGCAAAAGCCTCCACGCTTTTGTCAACTTTGGAGCTTAGGATGCTGCTTTCAACCAATGAGAGGATAGCTTGAGGTGCGCCTTTCGCGACCTTGAAGTTGCCCTGGGGGCCGACGATCTCTGCCTCGGTTCTCTTGGAGACTGGATCAAATGGTTTGAACCTGCTCAATTTGAAGCTGTCTGGGTCAATCTTCTCTTCTTTGCTCTTCTCTGTGATGGCAATATCTATGAGATCGCCGCCCTCTACTCGGGAGGAGAGGGTGCCGAACAAAAGCACATCCTTTTCGGTGAAGCCTTCGAAGGGCACAACTTCAGCTACCGTGATGAGATTCTGAGTTATAGTGCCGGTCTTGTCCGAGCATAGCACATCCACACCAGCCATCTCTTCGATGGCTGCCAGCTTGCTTACAATAGCCTCTTTCTTGGCGAGTTCAACCGCTCCCACTGCCATGGTCACAGACAGGACAGCGGGCAATGCGGCAGGTATGGCAGCCACCACAAGCACTAACGCGAATTGCAGGGTCTGCAGAAGGCTCTCATGGCGCAATGTAGCCACAATGAATACAAGGGCTACCAGGAACACAGCTATGATGATCAGATAATCTCCGATCTTGACTACTGCTTTCTGAAAATGACTCTTTGTCTTGGCCTCTTCCACAAGCTTGGCAGTGCGGCCGAAGTAGGTATTCATGCCAGTAGCAAAAACCAAGGCGGTCATCTCACCCAGGCGGACGATCGATCCAGAGAAGGCGACATCAGAGACCTTTTTCTCTACCGGCAGAGATTCGCCCGTCAGTGCGGATTCGTCCACCTGGAGGAAATCGCCCTCAATGAGCTTGATATCTGCAGGGACTATATCACCTAGCTTGACCCTGACTATGTCACCAGGCACAAGTTCTCTTGAAGGAGAGCTCTTCCATTGGCCATCCCTTTGTATCCTTGCTGTCGGGGCAAGTCTCGCCTTCAAAAGTTCTATAGCCTTGTCGGCCTTATGCTCCTGCCAGAACCCCACTACACCATTCATCAGCAAAAGCAAGAATATGACAGCAAAGTCGTCCCAGCGACCCAATATTGCGGAAAGCATGGCTGCAACTTCAATCATCCAGGGGATTGTCCCCCAGAAATAGCCCAGGAACTTCATGAGGGGATTGACTTTCTTTTCCGCAATCTCGTTTGGGCCGTATTTCTGGAGCCTCTCTGCTGCTTCTGATGCTGAAAGGCCCTTTTTGCCTGAGGATAATTCTGCCATGAGATCTGCTTCAGACGCGCTCCTGGCCTCATCAGCGCTGATTACAAGACTTGTGTCCATCTTTGCTCAATGATATTTTTCTTCTTGTTCAATGATTAAACTGTCGATCTGTTCCGATACCGTAATTCCAGGCCAGAAATGCACATCTATCA
>CABMDX010000140.1 GCA_902385025.1 uncultured archaeon
CATGGGAGCAGGAACCAGTGCCTCCCAGTATGTGAGGGCCATCCATGATATCCTGAGAGAAGACGGCATAAATTTTGTTCCCGGGCCATTGTCTACGGCCATAGAAGCAAGCAGCTTCGAGCAGCTCTTCAAGGTGGTTGAAAGAGCAAATGTCCTGCTGGCGGAGATGGGAATAAAGAGGGTGATAACGACAGTACATATCGATTACCGGATAGACAGGGAGATCTCCATCAAATCCAAGCTCGATGCCTGCGCCGTGAAGTGATGTGGTGCTCAATCACTTCTTTGCCGAAATGCGAATACGTTTTAGTTGCGAAGATAATTTGAAATATAAATATTTTTTCGGGCGCTTTGATTTTTGGTATGCTCTGTCGTCAACATCGGGTTACCCGTGTTTTCCAAACTGAGGGGATGAGTCTGTCCAGGAGATAAGTTCAATCGATTTTATGAAGCAAGAAGCCCTGCTCATTTAGGGACAAGGGAGGAAGTCGCTAAAATCATCTAAGATACACATACCTCTCCAGGAGGCTATGTAGTATGTTGGATTGTAGATTCAGCGTCTTTAAGAAAATTTTTGGGGTTGGATTTGGAAAGTTTTCCAGACACATATTGGGGTCGATCAGAGGAATATTTTCCTTTCTGTCTGTAAGCTCCTTATTTATAGGCGGCACAGGTTTCTTTAAAACATTTATTGGCTATTTTTTGCTGGGAGTGCATCCCAACTTTCTCGTCTGCTTTGCAGTCTTTCTGGTGTCCTTCAGCGTATATACTCTGGACAAAATTGCCGATCTGGATAAGGATACTGTTAGCATGCCCGCAAGAGCTGGCTTTTTGCAGGGACGGAAGAATCTGGCAATTGCCTACTCGTCCCTAGCATATTTGATCTCCATAATTATCATATTCATCAGCCGGCCAATATCGTCTCTATTCTTGCTGGTTCCCATGATGGCTAACGCAGCATATGGCATAAGGCTAATTCCAGGAATCCCACGGCTTAAGGATATTCCGGTTATGAAGAACACAGTTGTAGCTTTCTCCTGGGCCCTGGTGACAATTATGATTCCAGTCACATATCAATCCCACTGGAAAGCCGGAACTTTTTCCCTGGTGGTATTCATGGTCCTTTATTTTATGTTCATAAAGACCTTTATTGATACTGTTCTTTATGACATACGAGACGAATCCGGCGATAGAATAAACAATGTCAGAACCATACCTGTACTTATGGGCTTGGAAAAGACAATCTTGATACTTCTCGCCCTTAATAGTACACTGCTCTTGGTCCTGCCGTTATTTGAGGGCATAAGCTGGCTGCTTATCCTGACCCTGGTCATTTACGGCTATGCATACATCCTTTACTTCAGAGAACGGCGCGATCCCCTAGCGCTGGATTTTTGCGTGGAAGGAGAATGGATGCTTGCCAGCCTGTCTCTCATGGCAATATTAGGGAGCACGACCCTGTGCTGGTAGAATCAGATTCAAGGGGCAGAGGTCTCTTAAGCCTCTGCTGCCTCATAATCAGTATCTATAGTATCCGAAAGCCCATCCTCGCTATGTGAGGTCACCATGCGCTCCGAGACGTCCTGATCCGATAGTATTTCCTGGAAGCGTTTGGTATAGCCATCCCGCTCCGATGCCCTCTGGCTGTCGAAGATATTCCTGTATTCAGAAATGGTTGAAGGTGCTACGCGAAGGGCTTCTGCCATCTCCTTAACGGACTTTCCTGCATCCGATATGCGGAGAAATTCCTCCTTGTCAAATGGAGGCTTCAGATCCGTATCCCGGAATAAGTGAAGCTTGATTCGGGCTCTGCTGACCGTTTTATTAAGAGCCCTATCCCCCAGCCGCTCTGCAATTTCAGTATCGCTTAAACCCTTATAAAAAAGCCGCACCACAGAGGCTAATTGTTCCGGAGAAAGCTTGGTCTGAATGGTGTATTGCTTTATCATCTCCCGAACCACCCCCAATAGAGCATGCTCGATCTCGCTGCTTCCCCTGAGACTTCCATGACGAGTGGCCTGCTTTTCCACGACCTTAGTGCTGGCGCCAATCTTCATAACGAGGTCTCGCAGCTTCTCAGTCTTACCACTCATTTGAGATACTCACCCCTCAGGAAACTCCTTTGTTTATAGTATAAAGAGATTTCCATTGTATTACAAACCTTTTTATATACGGCCCTCGTCTAAGAAGGCGGAATGTCCGAGACCAGCATATATGTTGTTAAGACCACTGCCAATCAAGAAAGATCAGTGGCCAACATGATCGCCCAGATAGCACGCAAGGAAAAGTATGATATAAGGGCACTGCTGGTACCAGATGTGCTGAAAGGCTACGTTCTTGTGGAATCACCAGCTCCCGAGATCGTAGATCAGGCGATTCAAGGAATACCCCACGCACGCTCTGTGATAAAAGGGGCCTCGAATATCGGAGAGGTGGAGCACTTTCTCACGCCTAAGCCGGCCGTAATCGGAATAACCGAAGGTGCAATCGTTGAGCTTATATCCGGGCCGTTTAAGGGAGAGAAGGCGAGGGTTAAACGCGTGGACGTTGCCAAGGAAGAGATAACTGTTGAACTCTTTGAAGCCATGGTGCCCATCCCCATCACTGTAAGGGGAGATCACGTACGCGTGCTCAGCAAAGATGAAACTTAGAGGTGACAAGTATTGGCTAATGTTGTAGAAGCATTGGTCCCAGGCGGAAAGGCCAGCGCCGGGCCGCCATTGGGGCCGGCCCTTGGACCATTGGGTGTAAACGTTGCTCAGGTGGTTGCCAAGATAAATGAGCAGACCAAAGACCTGAATGGAATGCAGGTTCCAGTCAAGATCAAAGTAAAGTCCAGAACCGAGTTTGAGATCGAGGTCGGAACTCCTCCAACTTCAGCTCTGATCCTGAAGGAGATGGGCGTGGAGAAGGGAACTGGCGATAAAAGCATCGTCGGAAACCTGACCATGGAGCAGGTACTTAAAATCGCAAATATTAAGCGAAAAGGGCTCCTCTCAAAGACCCTGAAGTATGCTGCACGTGAGGTTATCGGCACGGCAGGATCTTTAGGTGCGACCGTTGACGGTTTGCCCAGCAAAGAGGCTCAGCTTGCTGTCGCCAGCGGCAAATACGATGAGATATTAGAAGCGAAGGCTTAAATATAAAGTTATAATCTCAAAGTTAATTCTCTTTTTTGAGAAGCCGTAGGAGACCTACGAGTCGATAGACTACGGAGGATTGAAATGGATATAGAAGAAGCCATCAAACAGGCTATCACTGAGGCGCCTGCCAGGAAGTTCAGCGAGAGCGTGGATCTGGCTATTAACCTTCATAACATCGACCTGTCCCAGCCTGGGAACAGAGTCGATGCCGAGGTTATGCTGCCCCACGGCCTTGGCAAACCGACCAAGATCGCCGTGTTCGCTGCTGGTGAGACGGCCCTCCGAGCCAAGAGCGCCGGCGCAGACCGAGTTATATCCGCGGACGAGATCAAGGAGTTCGCGGGCGACAAGAGAGCGGCGCGAAAATTGGCCGATGAATACAAGTTCTTCATAGCAGAGACTCAGTTCATGCCTGTCATAGGAAAGAGCTTGGGCTCGATCCTTGGTAAGAGGGGCAAGATGCCCACACCACTGCCACCGACACAAGATGTGACTCCACAGGTGCAGAGGCTCAAGAATATGATCAGAATCAGGTCCAGGGATAGGCCGACCTTTCACCTGACTATTGGGAACAAAAATATGAACACCAAAGAGCTGGCCGAGAATGCAGATGCGGTCATAGTCAAGCTCGAGCAGACCTTGAAGGATGGTCGGCATAACCTGAAGTCGGTTTACGTCAAGACCACCATGGGGCCTTCTATAAGGGTGATCTAAATGGCAGGAGTGACTCGTCATACTGCCCACGTACCTGATTGGAAGGTCAAGGATGTAGAGGAGCTGGTCGAGAAGATCAGCAAGAGCAGAGTGGTCGGCGTAGTCGGCGTGCGCGAGATCCCGGCCAGTAATTTGCAGCAGATGCGAGGGAATCTCCGGGGAAACGTCGAGATCAGAATGGTCCGGAACACCATTGCAAGGCGTGCTCTTGAGGCCTCGGCACCAGATATCAAGAAACTGGCTGATTTTATCGAGGATCAAACTGCTTTGATCTTTTGCGATGATAATCCCTTCAAGCTCAACAGCCTTCTGGAGAAGGGCAAACAGCCCATGCCCATTAAAGCCGGCGCGCGTGCCCCGAAAGATATCGTGGTTGAGGCCGGAGAGACATCATTCTCGCCTGGGCCAATGGTCGGCAAGCTTCAGGCGGCCGGTATCCCCGCTGCCATCAAAGGCGGAAAAGTGGTCATCAATCAGAAGATCACTCTCGCTAAAGAGGGTGAGGTCGTTTCAGCCAAGACTGCAGATATTCTGAAGACAATGGAGATCTTCCCGAGAAACGTGGGCTTGGAATTGAGAGCCGCCTACGAGAGTGGCTTGATCTTCAAGTCCAAGGATCTCTTCATCGATGTGGAGAGCCAGATCTCAGAGCTGTGCACAGCTTCTGCCAAAGCGTTCAGCTTTGCTGTCGAGATCGGCTACGCCACGCCTGAAACGGTCGGACCGATGTTGCAGAAGGCCCAGACCAAGGCCCGCGGCCTGGTTCTGGATGCGGGAATACCCGTGCCTGGCATGATGGAGCTCATTATTGCCAAGGCCGCTGCCAATGCCAGGGCGCTTTCAGGCCTTGCCAGCGGTGAGCCGGCCCCAGTTGCGGCTGCAGCCGCCCCGGTTGCTGCCGAGGAAGAGAAAGAAGAGAAGAAGGATGAAGGAGACACCGCTGCAGGACTTGGTGCTCTGTTCGGTTAAATTTGCTTGCAAATTAATTTCGAGGTCGATACAAATGGAATACGTATACGCTGCATTGCTGCTTCACAGCGCAGGAAAAGATGTCAACGAGGATGGAATAAAGAAGGTCGTCGAGGCCTCTGGCGTGGCCGCTGACGAGATCAGAATCAAGGCTCTGGTTGCAGCCCTTGAGGGTGTAGACATTGCCAAGGTTCTCTCCCAGGCAGCCGCCGTGCCGGTAGCTGCAGCCGCAGCCGTACCGGTCGCCGCAGCCCCTGCTGCCAAAGGCGAGGCCAAGGCAGAGAAAGAGGAGAGCAAGGAAGCTGCAGAGGAGAGCGGAGTAGAGGGCCTGGGCGCACTGTTTGGCTAAAGCTTTTTAGCCATCCTTCTTTTTTTAAAAATAGTTAAAGTTCTTACAGCTTTTCGATGCCGACCTTCTTGACGTTAGGCTTCCAGATATTACCGGGCATCCATCCTGGGGCATTGGCGGGTTTTGGCACAAGCCTTCGTTCTCCCTGGAAGATGTGCACCTTCTTGGTTCCCCTTTCCCGGAGCATGATATCGGTAATGCCCCGGTTTGCGGCCTTGAGTGCTGCTTGCCTGGGCTGTTTTCCGCAAAAGACCCCTATCTCGTTCCATCCCTGTCGCGCAATGCGAAATTTCTTTTTTCTGCCATATTTTATTCCTCGACTGAAAACCACATGCCTTGGTCCATAAGTCTTTACTGCATGTCTATATATCCTACACACTTATATTAATCTTTTGTTTGTTTTCAGAATATGCAAGAAGTTCCAGGAATGGATTTTTATTTCCGGCCAGAGCACTTCCCCTTTATGGCTTGGGTTGTATGGTTCACGGGTCTTCCGGGCTGCGGCAAGACCACCATTGCTGCTCGTGTAAAGAGGATACTTGCAGAAAAGGGAACGAGCGCCAGGATTCTGCAACTGGATGAGATTCGCAAAATGATTACTCCCCAGCCCAAATATACTGAAGAAGAGCGAGACA
>CABMDX010000141.1 GCA_902385025.1 uncultured archaeon
CCCCTGAGCCGGGCCGTCAAGAAGTACACAGTTCCCGATCCCGAAAAGCCAGGTGTGCTGGACTTCAAGCATATCAAGCCCTGCAAATTTTATGATGAATCGGGAAAGGGCTGCAAACTTTACCAGGCGCGGCCCTGGTCTTGCCGCATATTTCCGTTTATTGGAATTTACGGATCGGAGAATCATGTCAAGGTAAACGAGTCGTGCCCTGGCTCGGTTGAGACCATGAAGACGCTGACTGCTGCGCTGGACGAGGTTCGTGCAAATATCAGGGCGAGCGCTTCTCCAGTAGAGGTCAGGCGGGCCAAAGAGGCGCTGAGGGCGGTTTTGGATTCGATTTAGTATTGCTCTTTGGCAATCCGACTGAATTTTTGATATTCCTTCATCCGCTTCCCGGACCCTGGCGGTTTTCATCAGGCAGGGATAGGAGGGCACTCGCAGGATTTGCCAGACACGGATTCTCTCCGAACTCCACTCGGGCCGAAAGAACCAGCCATGCCATGCGCGACAATAATCAGAAGCATTATATCCTTTCTTGTTGATGAGAGAAATATGTTCATGAAGAGACATGTGCTCTCCATGCGAGAGTTTTCCCGGGAGGAGATCGACTCTGTGCTCGATCTGGCCGCATCCCTGGAGCCCTATGCCCGGGGCAGGAAAAGCGATATGTTTGCGGGCAAAATCCTGGCTCTGCTTTTCTTTGAGCCTTCCACGCGCACTCGCATGTCCTTTGAGACAGCCATGAAGCGTCTGGGTGGCAGCGTCATCAACCTTGGGCCTGCAGAGGGAAGCTCAATCTCCAAGGGCGAGTCGCTTGCGGACACCGTGCGCGTTATTGGCGGCTATGCCGACGCTCTGGTCATTCGCCATCCCAAAGAGGGTTCGGCACGCCTTGCTTCACAGTTTTCGCCCGTGCCCGTGCTCAATGCAGGCGACGGAGCAGGACATCATCCTACCCAGACGTTGCTGGATCTTTATACCATCAAAAAGGAAAGCTTTCTCGAGAACCTGCAAATTGCCCTGGTGGGCGACCTGAAATACGGGCGCACAGTCCACTCTCTGGCCTACGCGCTCTCGCTTTATGGAGCCGATATAACTCTTGTGTCTCCTCCTACCCTGAGAATGCCCGATCCTATAAAGGCCGATCTCTCAAACAAGGGCACAAGGGTTCGTGAAACCTGTGACATTGGAGAGGTGATAAACAATGTGGATGTGCTTTATATGACCCGCATCCAGCGCGAGAGGTTCCCGGATCCGGTGGAGTATAATAAGGTGGCCAGCAGCTACAGGATCACGCCCGAGTCTCTGGCTGGCGCTCGCAAGGGTCTCATCATCATGCATCCCCTGCCGCGCGTGGACGAGATTGATCCTTCCGTGGATGGAACAAAGCATGCCCGCTATTTCCAACAGTCCTTTTACGGGGTGCCGGTAAGAATGGCACTGCTAAAAATGCTCATCGGCGGAGGCTCCTAGCATGGCCGAGATAATGCCTAAAATTGGATTAAAAGAGGGACCAAAAGAGCTGCGCGTAAAACCCATCGTAAACGGAACTGTGATCGATCATATTGCCGGGGGTCAGGCGCTCAATGTTCTCAAGATTCTGGGAATCTCCGGCACAACAGATGCCACGCTCTCCGTCGTCATGAATGTGGAAAGCAGCAAACTTGGCAAAAAGGATATCGTCAAGGTCGAGGACCGCGAACTGCTGGAGCAGGAGGTAAACAGGATCGCTCTGATCGCTCCGGCTGCGTCCATCAACATCATCCGGGACTATAAGGTGATTGAGAAGCGCCCGGTCGATCTGCCCGATGAGATAGTGGGAGTCGTGCGCTGCCAGAATCCCAACTGCATCTCCAATACTCTTGAACCCATCAAGTCCAGGATGCTGGTCAAGGCCAGGAATCCAGTTTTGCTGCGCTGCCTTTACTGCGAGCAGCCGCTTACAGAGAGGATAGCAGAATACTTAATCTAGGAGATTATTTTGCCTTAGAGATTATCTTTGCCTGGCAAATTATTGGCTCAATTGAAAGCTTCGCCGGGCAAAGAGATGCGAAAGTATAAGTTGGGACCGGGCATAGGGTGCCGCAGATCAGATGAAGTTTATAGGTTTAGGATGGAGTTCAAGATGACCGTGAAAAATGGCGATTTCATCAGAATTGACTATCTAGAGAGCGTTGAAGGGCAGCCAATTGCTGCTACCAATAAGGATGTAGCAACGGAAAAGGGAATCTTTAGTGAGGATGCCCAGTACGGGCCCCACCTCATAGTGGTTGGCGCAGGCCAGCTCGTGAAGGGCTTTGAAGAAGATCTTATCGGCAAGGAAATAGGCTATTCTGGAACTGTGGAGATACCTCCAGAGAATGCATTCGGTCTGCGTGATGCCAAGAAAATAGAGATAGTTCCAGTGAACCGGTTTAAGGAGCAGAAGCCCGTTCCAGGTATGCGCGTGGGCGTAGAGGATAAGGTCGGAACAGTTACCAGAGTAATTGGCCGAAAGGTGAATGTCGACTTCAATCATCCTCTGGCTGGCAGGACCATCGTCTATGAGTACAAGATCATTGAGAATATCGATGATCGGCAGGAAAAGCTCAAGGCGCTGGTTAAGACCTTTGCCCGCATGGAGCTTGATTCTGAGATTAAGGATGATGTGGCCATAATAACCGTTCCATGGGAGCTGAGCTACTACAAAGAGTGGCTCATGATCCGGCGCGGAGTGGCTGATATGATCATCCAGCATCTGGGGATCAAAGAGGTGGACTATATCGAGAAGCATACCGGCGAAAAGGTCAAGGCTGAGCTCATCTCTCCACCAGGAAAGGAGATTGCAGCCGAGGCAGAATCTGATGCCCCAGCAAGCGAGCAGGGATCTGTTTAGATCCATTCTGCTTTTTTATTGATACAGTGTCATTATTAGGATTAATATTATGATTTATTCCTATAATTATTGCTTTGGGTATATGCAGGATTATGGGAATAGTATGAGATCTATAGGGCCGAATTTATGAAAACAACACTGGATGAGGAAGAGGTTAGAACTCTCTTTGCCACCTGCACTAAGGAATGCGATGTTCTTCTGGGCCTCTTTCGGCTGGCCATATCTGATTGGGATAGGGTGGAATATATTCTAGAAGGCACACCCTGTATTGGAAATGAAGGATGGCACGAAATCTATGATCTCTTCAGGAGATTTAATGAGTCCCATCCTGGAGAGAATGTCTTTCCTGGAGGCCTGTGGCTTGGCAATGGCTTTTCTGTGGATAAGACCCTGGGCCCCTGGGAAGTGGACGCCTCGAAATTGAAGCTCATTTATATGCCTGATTCGAAATGATCCAGAACGGAGCAAGAGAAGCATGGCTTTGACTATCAAGTTCACTGTAGCAATTACATTGTTCCTGCTCTTGGGAGTTGCCCTGGCAGGAATATTCATGCAGCCACACGTATCAACCGATGGCTGGAATCTCAAAGAAAGCGACTTTCCCGCAAATGCCAGCACGCCCGAGAAGATGAAATTTTTGCTTGGCTATGCCGTCCTTGCTCCATCCATTTACAACAGCCAGCCCTGGAAGTTCAATATATCGGAAAATGAGATCCTGATCCTGGCCGATAAAACAAGATGGTTGCAGGTCGCAGATGCTGCTAAAAGAGAGCAATATCTGAGCCTAGGGGCGGCTCTCGAGAACCTGGTTCTGGCTGCAGAGCACTTTGGATATTCCTGCGATATCACTTACCTTCCCGGTCCGGAAGATGCCATCGCCAGAGCTATATTGAAACCAGAGGGGAGCATTGAGCCGTCCCAAAACACCAGCCTCTTTGAAGCCATTGTCTCTCGCAGCACGTGTCGCCAGATCTATGAGGAACGATCCCCCTCGCCAGAGGATCTTCAAAATCTTATGAGCCAGAGCGGCGTGCGGGAGGGGCATATCTTCTTGATCTCAGACCAGGATTTGCGTAAAAGGTTCCTAAACCTCACAGTGCAGGCTGATCAGATCCAGTATTCCGATGCCAATTATAAGAGCGAACTTGGCCACTGGCTGGGCCAAGGAGTCATGGGCCCCACAGGTCTTCAGGCCCTGATAGCTCAAATTACTGTGGTTCTCCTGAACTATGGGCCTCAGCAAATGCATGGCGATGCCATGCTTGTGAATAGCACTCCTGTCATCGGCTTCATATGCACTGATGGGAATGATCGAGAATCCCAGATTGAGGCAGGCAGGCTTTTGGAGCGATTTTGGCTCGCTGCCACTGTTTCTGGCCTGTGCCTGCATCCCATGAGCCAGACTCTGGAGGTGGCAGAGACAAAAGCAAAGATGGCAGAGATTCTGCCTCCCGGCTCCGGACACCTGCAGCAGAGCTTCCTGCTGGGCTATCCCCGAACGATAGAAGAGCACACTCCAAGGAGGGCAGTGGATGACGTTCTGGTTTCTGTGCCGATGGTGAAAGAATAAGGGGCAAAACGCCATGAGTGCATTCGTTATTCTTTGGAAAGGAGGACCACTCCGGCCGAAATCATAAGCACAGAGGCCTTTTTCATATTCTTCATTTTGCTTTCTCATGCTCGCGCGAGCCTGCCCGGGGGCCCGACCTGCGCTCTGTGCATTTTCCGCCTTTGACTTCGCTAGGGATTGAATCCTATCCCCCGATTGCCCTCTGGAGAGCACGATCCGGTTTTTCCCACCAAAGAGATGCGATAGCCTTGACTGGAAGCGCCTGCCAGATGGCGGCGGCAATGCCGGGATTTCTTCCGTCCAGCTCTGCGCTTGCTCTGACTTTTCCGCGAATCTCAATCACCCTGCATGCCATAATTCGATCCTCCTTCCTGGAAAATCACTTTCGCCCCGCGCGGCCAAGCTACTCATATTTCGAGGATGCATTATGGTTTAGACCGCCCGGCCATACTATTCTGACTACTCCCGGCGGGCGGATCCATCCCCTCTTCTGCTCATCTCTTCATCATGCGGATATGCAGCCTGTCTGAGTAGTTGACGCCCAGACGCAGTGCCAGATCCCAGACATTTGCAGCGCCTGCCATATCCTGCTCTGCGCCGTAGGCCATCAGCCAGACCCTATCTCTCGCAAGGGTAGGAACGAGCTTCTCCAATTGCTCGCTTGTCCAGCACCAGGGAGCAGATCCCATTACGAACTTGAGGTGGACATTCCTTTTGCCTGACCAGAAGTCCAGGTGAAAGCCGGACCCTCTCTTTGGGCTGATTACGACGCACCGAATATTCTTCAGTACCTCTTCTGGTATGAGATTTGTGCCATTGCTCTCGATATGGATTTCTTTGCCATCCAGACAGAGCAGGCGGATCAGCTCTGCCAGCTCCGACATTTGAAGCGTCGGCTCTCCTCCTGTGATGATAACTCGCGAGCCCGTAACCTTGGATTGGACCTCAGGTATGGCCAAATCCTGCCATGGCTTCAGGTCCGTATCGCATCCGGCGCAACTGAGGTTGCAGCCCGCCAGCCGGATAAAAGTTGCCGGCCTTCCCATAGCCGGCCCCTCTCCCTGAATCGAGTAAAAGACCTCTGCTAGCCGCATGGACCTCTATCTCCTCTGAATTGCGATTCAATGTAAGGCATCAGATCATCCATATTGAGATCATCCATCGGATATTCAATCAAATCCACTTGAAGCATCCTATGTATATACTCATCCGAGCTGTCGATCGGTATCATGATTGACCGGAAAATATATATAACATTAAAATGTTAATTATTTAACGTTATATTCTCTCGATTCGAAGGTGAGGAAGAGATGATTAAAATTGGAATTGAGATCAGCCATGGAAAGCTGCGTCGCGATATCCTCATTCATCCTTCAAGGTATTTCTTCATCCAGTTATCGGATGGCCTGGCCTTCCTCTGCTTTAAGACCTGCAACTTTCGAGGCGAAGACATAAGGACGCATATAATTGACGGGCTAGCTGTCGATGAGGAGGGAAATCTCAATTCCATCTTCCAGAATGTCATCGGGGACGCCATTCTTGAGCTGCAGGACTGCAATACGCGGTCCTGGCAAGGAGATGAGTTTCCCATTTCCTCACGCATGAAAAATATGATTTCTCAGATGCCCGACTTAGCTGATTGGATAATCTCATCTATTCTGACTGATGGCAGGAATATCATTCTCTGTCACAGTGCCACTGCCCTGAACCCGGAATAGCCATCGGCGGCATTCGCAAAAGAGATGTAGATGGGGCGATATGTCAACTCTATAATCTGATGAGCTCGGTTCGTTCCTGCGAGGTTATTTAATGATCCTAAAAGATCTGGCAAAATGCGGTCGAATCACTGCCACAGACGGCACCCATCTCTCGGAGCTTCTTCATCCAGCCAGAGACAGCCTGGAGCTCTCTTACAGCATCGCCCATGCAGAAGTATTGCCGGGTGCATCCTCTCTCCCCCATCGCCTGAAAAAATCCTCAGAGGTATACTTTATCATGGAGGGGCGAGGCGAAATGCATATCGATGAGGAGCAGGCGCAGGTTGACACAGGCCAGGCGATCTTTATTCCGCCCGGCAGCTGGCAGTACATTTGCAACACCGGCAACATTATCCTGAAATTTCTTTGCATAGTTTCGCCAGTGTGGCGCGCAGAGGATGAAGAACTAAAAGGGCAGGATTGAGTCAGAATAAATAATGCCAAAGGGCAGAAAGATGCCGGACATATGGGATGCATCACATATCTATCCGAAGAATGGCTTATGAAACAATCTGCGGAGTGATGAGACATGTCGGACTTAGGAGATTTGCAGAGCAGCGACAAAGATCTGAGAAGAGAAGCGTCCAGGATCATAGCAGAGCGAAAAGAGAGAGGGCTGGAGGGGCTGGTGGGAGGACTGCAGGCAGTTATCATCAATGTTGAACCAGAGAAGCAGCAGCAGTCTGCCCTGGAGCTGATGAGATATAGCGGCCTGGATTTCCGGGAGGCTTTTTTGGGCCGGGGCAGCAGCACAATCGTTCTCAGGGTTCCAGGCGACCATAAATTTCACTCTGCAGATTTCCTCATCCGCTCCAGGATGGATGGCAAGAATCCCTTTAAAGATATCAACCGCGCCCCAAAGTCCGGGAATTTGCCTAATACCCGGCTTGAGACCTTTGTATTTGAAAGCCATGATATAGAGAAGTATTTCTCCATTCAAAAGGAGGCAGGCGTCAAGTTCCTGGGCGGCATTCAAGATGCTGGAGACTACTATTTTCTAGAGACTGATCCATCTCTCTGGACAGGAAATTCCCTGGGTTTCATCCAATGGAAGGGCAAGCAGAGAAGCTATATCACTCCTTCCAGTGAGCGCCTGGAAGATAGACCAGAGAAGCCAGATCGAGAGCACCTGAAGAATATCAGGTATCTGGATCATGCCGCCACCCGCGTAAAAGCCCAAGACAGGGATAACGCTATCCTGGAGTTCATGCAGCTGACCAACTATAATTTCGATTTTGCCATCTATGTGAGGAGCCTAAACTCCATCACAAGTGTGGCCAGGCTCAATCCATCCGATTTTGCTATGGTCTTTACCTCTGGCATAGCACCTTATGCCAGTGATGAGGCCTCCGGTCCGACTGAGAAGTTCATCAGAAATTATGGCACCCGCGTGCATCATATCGCCTTCCAGACTGAGCAGATTGAGAATACCTGCCAGAGCCTGGCAAGCGACGGGTTGAAGTTCCTGCTCGATCTGGTGGGGTCTCCCGAGGAAGGCCTCAAGCAGATCTTCACCGAGCCCTCCAAAAATACGTTGCTCGTAACTGAATATATCCACAGATATGGAGAATTCGACGGATTTTTTGCCAGATCCAACGTAACGCTTCTTACGGCAGCCACAGGAAAGCAGTAATGCAAGAGACGCAAATGGCTACTGGCTTCAAATGCAGACGGATATTCATTATAATATTTAAAATACTAAAATAATAGAAAATAAAAAGTAAAAAATGCGCAATTTCACATCATGCCGCCCTGAAGATCAGAGTCCTCCGGAATATGCGAGAGCAAAGTCCTGGGCCCCCTCTCGCACATCGCTTGCCAGCACGATTATCTTGTACTTTCCTATTAAGGGCTCCTTAATGCAGACCGACTCGACGTTATTCTTATCATCAAAACTTCCATCAGCAGATGTGGCGAAGGCATTACCGTTATGCGTTTTCCCATCAGGCCCTTTTACGATAAGGTTCAGGTTGTTGACAATCCCGGGATAATTATTGGCGACTCCAGGATAGTCGGAATAAACCATGGTTACCTTCAAGGGCATGTCCGTTCGGCTGACGGTTATGGTGCGCGACCAGCTCTGCCCGGTTTTTAGTCCCTTGCTGATGTCTGCAAATTTCATTGTCCAACTTGGGATTGTGGAAATGAAGGGCTTAAGGCTCACATGCCCCCACCCCTGCTCCGGGTCCCATGCCCATTCGTCGAAATCGAAGGCCGAATAGCGGAATTGTTTTTTCACAGCGCTGTGGATCAGAGCGGCTTTGACCAGAGCCGCAGAAGGCTTCTTGCGCAGTGTTTTCTTCAGGTATCCTTTTACGATGGCAACTGCCCCTGCAGTCAGCGGAGTTGCCATGCTCGTGCCGCCCATGTACTTGTAGAACCTGTCATAGGGACCCCACCCTTCTGAATTGTCCCGGCTGGACTTGGTAGACAGAATGAACGTCCCTGGACTGATCACATCCGGCTTGAAGCGACCATCCATGCAGGGCCCTCTGCTGCTGAAAGCCGCAATATCTTCTATATTATCAGCGACTATATCCACGGATTCCGGTTCTTTGGGGAATGAGAAGGGATCAAATTCCCGATACTTGGTATCAAACTTTTCGCGCAGGCTTTCCGAGGCCCCAACAGCGATGCAGTTCTTGGCGGTGGCCGGCGGAGTTATGCTTTCAGTATCTATCTTGCCGTCCCGGTTAGTGTCAGCTCCGTCATTGCCTGCCGCAAAGAGAATAACCATATCCTTATGTTCCCAGACAAATCGATCCAGATCTCTGGATTGCTCGTCATAGGCACCATAGTCTCCGCCACCCCAACTGTTTGTATGAATTCTTGCGCCTGCCTGGTAGGCCTGCAAGAATATCTCACTGATATCATCGGGAATTCCGGATAGAGTGAAATCTCCATACTTCTGGCGGTGATATTCAACCTTCCATTTCATCTTCTGCTCCACTGCCTGGAAGAAGAGTTTGGCTTCATAAGCCAGCCCTCGAATGGATTTTTCCGGTCCCCCCTGAGATCTTTTTCCGCTGCCGAGCACTGACCCTGCTACATGAGTTCCATGGCCTGAATCGAGATCCTCCGGACCATCATCCGCTCCAGGGTTGTTTACCCAGGAATCGTAATAAGGAATTATCTTCCAGCTTGTGATTCCAGCAATTCTGCCATTGAAATCCTCATGGATGGTATTCGGGTCACCGGTATCAATTCCCGTATCTGCTATCCCGATTATCTCTCCTTTCCCCGTGAAGGGCAAGTTTGGGACAGAAGGAGAGCCGAGGGATTCGGTCATTATCTTAGTGGCGACATTGTTTCTGAGCTGCCGGACCTTCACAAGG
This sequence comes from uncultured archaeon, assembly GCA_902385025.1. GTDB lineage: Archaea > Halobacteriota > Methanosarcinia > Methanotrichales > Methanotrichaceae > Methanothrix. The sequence goes on from CABMDX010000141.1 coordinate 9,538, forward strand.
TCGACCATCTGGACCCCATGAATTGAGGCGATCTGCTCCAGCTTTGACGGAAGATTTTCGGTTTGCGGCGGAAAGCTTACGGCAATTGACCTGGCACTTCTTTGCACAGTCTCGATGGATGCTCCAAGATTCTCTATCTCGGCAACGGCTCCATCAATCAGATCCTCGCTTTGGAGACGTATCAGGAAGGTATTGGGAAGTGCAGTAGCCTTATTGGAGAACAAGGCCTTCCTGACACCAGCATCCGAAACAATTGCTCTCTCACCTGGGACTTCTGGTGTGGCTACCGATTCCAGGACTCCTGGTGCCAGACGCAAAGACGGATCATAGTGGCCAACCCAGCGAACGTAAGGAAGAGAGTTCACGGTATTCAGGGTTTTTTCATCCATTTCCACTATGAAGCTATAGGACGGAAGTGGGTCCTCGATTTTCCCTCCGATATTTTCAATCTCTTGTTTCCATTCTTCCTTAAAAGGCCCGATAAACTGAACGATATAATGGTGACTCTCCCTTCCGGGTGCCAGAGCATGGGAATAGGCAGGGTGGGCCAATATAGTGCCCTCCTTATCAATACGCGGCTTTGTGGTATCGATCGTCCTGGTGCTTATCCTGAGTCTATCAAGGTTGAGCAAAACGACATCGAAGCCTTCTTTTTTGAGCTCTTCAATCTGTTTCTGGCTTGCTTCAGCAAGGACGAAACTGTCGTAGCTCTCCAAAACCCGATCCACCAATCCAATGATCTTTTTTTGTTCTCCCTTTTTTAAGAGAATGTTTACCGACGCCATTTTTATCACCCATTTTAACTTTCATTAAAAATTATCTGCAGGTTGTCCTGTTCATTCTTATTGATAACTGAAATATAAAAGCTTTTTCATGATGTGTTAATTGCCTCTAAATTTAAAATCTTTTTATTTATAATTTTGTAATATGTTAAGCTCTACTCAAATCGTCTCAAAATTTGCCACAAATGTATTTGGACCCCAAAAATTAAATAATATGAAGTAAATACTATCCTATTGGGATACAGAAAGAAGAAACAATCAAGCGACTTTAAAACTTGATCGAGCAATTGAGACAAGAAATACAACAATAATCGTTTGAGTACATTGCAATCTGGGTTTGGCCACTGAAAATAGCGATGAAACGATTTTTCCTGGCAATCTGAGAATGAAAAGATCTCATGGATCAGGGAGACTGACCTCAAATATTGTTCGGCCAAACTTGCAAAAAGAAGATAGCTCAAAATGGGGAAAACATTATCAATTGAGTGGAGCAAAAAGATACATGTCAAAGGAAGGAGATTGAATTGAGAGACAATATATTAACTGAGAAAGATCTGAATGTTGAGGAGAAAAAGGTCTTTGGCCGAATCATAGATATGTGGAGCCTTGGAAGCGAGAATGATCCCTATTCCGAGAGCTCTGTGGCAGAAGTTATAAAATATTCAAAGAAAGATGGACTTTCTGAGGAACAGATTTTGAAAATCTTAAAGAAACTGGTGGAATACAAACTAATCCATATGGATGATGTGAACGGCAAAACATATATTAAATATAATGCCGAAGCTATTCATATAGTCAAAGAGCTTCAGAAGACCACATATGTAAACAGCAGAGTCAAGTTCATACCGCCTCATCATTAAGGATTGTGTTTAAACCTTAACTCCGCATTACGTGGGGAATAGATTTAGTTTAAGCCTTGCATCTAAATCACGAACTTTTTTAGGAATTTCCATAATAATGCTCTCTTTGCCATAGTCGATATGATATATTTTGCTAA
>CABMDX010000142.1 GCA_902385025.1 uncultured archaeon
CAATATTGATGTAGGGATCGATCTTGATAGCCGTAACCTTATAGCCCCTGTTCATGAGCAGCCTGCCGATGGAAGCCGCAGTTATGCCCTTTCCAAGGCCGCTCATAACCCCGCCTGTGACCACGATGTATCTCATATTCACGCCTTCAGGAGTGTTGCCGCTCCGTATATGATAAGGGTAACGATCAATATGGACGACCCCAGCGCCCCTGGAAACTCTGGAATCCTCTCAAAGATAAACGTCATGGATAAAACCACGACCAAAGCCAGGAAAATAGCAGCAGGAATTATTGTTTCGGCTCCGAAGCCGCCCAGGATGCCGGACCCTTCCCTTTTGTCGTAGTCCTCGTAGCCGACATCCTCTTCCTCGGATGACTCCTCTGCCTGGGAAATGATCTCTCTGCTCTCGCTATCCACGTCCTGCCGAAAGCCCTGATATTCCTCCTGGACGCCGGAAAGAGGTGCATTTGCCTCTGGAAATCCCGACGCGGAATTGGCCTGCCCCGGCAGAGATCCCTGCAAGCGGTGAAGTTTCCGGGAATCGGGCCCAGCACCGCGGGAGACTTCGGCTTCAGGAACAAAGTCGTCATCTATCTGTCCTTCATAGCTCCGCCTTTCCCTTCGGCTACCATCCAAGGATGGGTCGAGGCTGCTATCCGCAGTATGGTTGATGCGTCTATTGACCGGTTCGTCAGAGCTGATCGAATCTTCCTCGTCGCTTTGCATTTCCCTGCGATGCGCCGAAATTCCCTCAATAATGCGCGGCCTCCTGGCAGATTTATACCTTTGCAGGTCGCGCTCTCTGGAAAAAGAGATGCGCGGGGACTCCGGTTCCATATCATCCCCGTCATCTGCATTTTTCCTACGCTTCGGGATAAATAGGTCGTCCGCATCCTCTGCATCATCTTCGCTTTCTGTGTCATCATCGCCTTTAGCGGACTCTTCATCCAGGGTTTCGTCTTCCTGATCGTTATCAGGTTCTTCGTCCCGGTCGTAATCTCTTATGGCAGCATCTTGCTCATCATCTTCGGCATCTTCAAGATAGTCATCATCTCTATCCGAATCGCCGCTCCCTTGATTATTCTTCAAGTTTCTGTCCCCCTGCAGACCCGGATTTGTATTGTCACTCCCCAAAACACCGGAATCACGCACAAGAGTTATGGGCACCCGGCTTTTGCCCGTGCTGCTGGTTAAAAGAATTTCGCCGTCCAGACGCATTTTATTGTCAGGCATCCTGACCATGATGGGTATGAGTTCCTCTTGGCCCACATGATGCTCCTCGGTCTTCAGGCGAACGCTTTTAAAGACCGGATCGCTGGCCACAAGGGATATGATGGAAGGGGCTCCGTGGTTCACGACCTTTAGATTGAAGATGGTCTCCTCTCCTGGAAGGAGGCGAAGAACTATGGGCTTTGCTTTCAATGAGCCGTTATTGATGTGAACGATCCGGTCCAATCCCAACCCCCAAAGGAATGGTATTGCGCATAATATTGTATAAATATTTCGCCTGTAAATCTTCTTAATCTCTGAGATCAGGTGGCAGCATATTCGGTATGCAGTCTTCTATGGGATAGCACTCTTTGCAGCCCTGGCAGCAAAGCTTTCCAGTTACGATTTCCGACTCATTCTCTTCGAAGACCTCCAGCGTGAGGTCTCCTTTGCATAGCGGACAGGCCAGAATTTCGAGAAGATCGCGTTTCATGGGTCTGAATTTAGCATTTGAAGAAGTATAAACCTTTGGCTCAAGGCCCGGGAGAGGATCGCGTCTCACTCCAGCCCAAGAATCCGGGCAGCATTTCTCCAGAGAATGGCCTCATTATCAGCCTCGGAGAAGCCGAGCCCGATAATTATCTGCGCCGCCCGCCCGGGGTCTTCCCAGGGGTAGTCACTGCCAAAAAGAATCCTCTCCGGGCCAATATCCTCGATCATCTCTATCATCTCCAGAGGCCCCATGTAAAAAGATACATAAGCAGTATCAAAGCAAACCCGCCCCCTGGCAGGCAGAATATATTTGCGCACATCATCCCACATGCGCAGGCCCCCCAGATGAGCCAGCTCAAGATTCAGCTCGGGATAGCATTCAATGGTCCTCGCAAAGCGCTCCGGAGTGCCATAGACCTCTGGGCGGTTCAGAGGGTCCCGACCGGCGTGAGTTACAAGAAGCATCTTTCTATCTATCACCGCCTCATAAAAGCGCTCCATTCTCGGATCGTCGGGATAAAACTCCTGCAGAAGAGGCATCATCTTGATGCCCCTGACGCCCGCCTCCGCCAGACGATCTAGCTCCTGCTCCAGATTTGACATAAAGGGATGCACCGCACCAAAGGCGATCAGCCCATCTCCTGAGACTGACAGAACCCAGTCGTTGAGTCCCGGGAAATCCTCGCAGCCCTTGGCCAGTGGCAGGAGCACAGACCTGGCTATTCCCGAGCGATTCATGCGCAGACGAAGGTCCTCCGGCGCACCGGTGCCTGGCACTTCTACCTTCAGCTTCCTTTTGGCGGCGGGAAGAATTTTTGCGGCAACCGCTTCCGGGTAGATGTGCGTGTGGAAATCTATGATTATATTATCCCCATCTCGCTGAGCCTATCCGGCAAATAGGTCTTGGTAACATAATCCAGCCCCTTGCCGGCAAAGGCCTGCTGCTCTGCCTTTCTCTTCAGATCCATCTGCAGCTTTATCTGCTTTTCCCAGTAGGGCGTATTGAACCTGGGATCGGTAAGTTCGCTTTTCAGCGCCTGAACATCCTGATCGGTGAGCTTATCGGTAGAGAGGTTGTAGTCCACGATATCGCTGGGCTGCACCCCAAGAAAGTGCGCAGTGGGCGTTACGAGATGCTCGGAGAGGTGTGCGCTCTTGATGGCGCCATAGGCGATGCTGGCAAAGATGCGATAAGACCAGGGATCACCATCCGTAAATACGACCACCGGAAGATTCAATTCGGCATTGAGCCTCTTTATGATGCGACGCGTGGACCTAGCTGGCTGGCCCTTGATATGCACCAGGATGGCCTTGTAATCCTCATCAAACCCGTTCTCAATCAGCCTGGCATACATTCCGCCAGTCTCAATTGCCATGACCATTTTTGCATCGTGGCTCAAAAACTCGATGTTATCCACATTGAAAGGTATCTGATATCCCGCCTCGCCCACGTCCTCCTGGCAGTGCATCTCCTTTTCTCCGCGGCGCGTCTGCTCCTTCAGACGCAGAGGGCCGAAGACCGCAGCTCCATCTTCCTCAGGCCGGACATGAAAGTCCTCTCTGTGCAGGCTGGTGACAATCTCCAGATCCTCGATCAACCGGTCGCTCTCCGCCTGCTCATGGAACTTGGCGATATCCCAGTTCTCTGAGATGTAATAGATCTCTCTTAAGGTCGAGCCGCGGTTGTTTTTAAGGTGCTCTTTGAGGAGCAGCTCCGAGAGATGAACGGTTTTGAGAAGGGTCTTGGCGACCCGAACGGTTTTAACACTGCGCAGCGTCTCCTGATTTCCATAGACCCAGACATCATCTTTGGCGGAGAACTCGATATTGCCCTTTGTGCGGGAGGGAAGAGAGATATGGGGCACAATGCCCTGCTGGAACTGACCATAAAGAAGCTGTGCGAGACCTATCAGCTTGTCCTGAGCAATGCGAGATTTTTCGATTCTATGTGCAGCTTCAATTCTGCCAACCTGACCGTCGATTTCATCCATCTTTTCCAAGTCATCGGACTTCCGAGAGGATTTCCTTGACTTCGCAGATCTCTCCATTTTATCAGATCACCCTGGCGCCAGTGACAATTTCCGAATCAAGGCCCTCAACAACTGGCTCGCTATGGGGCATGCTATCGGAGTGAATGCTATAGCTGACGGTGGTGCTCTCACCCGGACCCACAGAGAGCTTCCAGTGATGATCGTAGCCGTCTCCTATGGGAATTACCCTGGCCTCAGGAGAGACTGCGACTGCCTCCTCTGCAAGCAGTTCATGCAATTTGAAGGCCCTAACAGAATCGCTATGGTTTTCCACCACTATGCTGACCGAGGTCAGGCCGTTTTGGGCAAGCCGTCGCCTGAAGATGAGAAGGTTGCCCATGATCTTGGCCACCACCGGCCCGATATCTGGCACATCCTTCTCCAGGACATCAGAGAGCTTTTGGGCGATCCTGGGCAGGATCTTTCTGATGATCTCCTCCTTCTCCCTTCGCTCGGAGAGGACGATCTGCCGGCTGAGGTAGCGGCGCAGCTTTCGTGCCACCTCTTTCAGACCGAGGTCGATTTCCACCAGGATTTCAGGCACATCGGCCACGGCATCTTTGCTCTCCGAGGTGAATGGGATATTGGTCGAGGCGACATGCAACAGAAGCACTGCCGGGCCTGTGGGCACCCCGCTGCCGGTGGGCTGGCCCAGGGAATAGTTCTTCCATAAGACGCCCTCCACCGCATGGGTCATGGCACATGCACCTTGCTGGTAGACTAGAGGCACGCGGTTTGCAAAGCGCAGGATCTCCACACGGCCCTCTTTCTCCAGCTCGCCGCCATATCCCAGGCCCACCTCCACCAGGAAGGGGTTGCCAGAGTAGACTGAGACGGGCCGAACTGTGGTGGCGATAAAGTCCAGGCGAAATTCCTTCTCAAGGCCTGCCTTGACCAGCTCCTCGCCGATCGGAGAGAGACAGTCCACGGGAGGAGATTTGACCTTTATCTGCTTGAAGGCAGCCAGAAGACGCTTTGCTTCCTCATGGTCAAGGCTTGCGGGCGGGCGATCCTCGTCAAGCGCGGCCCTGCTGCACAGCTCCTGGGCGGATATGGAGCCGATGGATGAGAAGGTCTCTTTCAAGAAGACGCGCAGCTTCTTTTTGTCGGTGTAGCGCAGAAGCTTGATCAGCTCGCCAAGCTCAATTCCAGCTGGGTGGGGCTGGATGGCATAGGCCTTCTTCGGCAGGCTCTCCGTGACCCTCTCGAAGACCACCATATTGCCTTCCGGCTCAACGAGGGTCAGGCGGGCATGGGGATTGACGATGGCAGCGCTCTTGAGTGAGCCATAGACCGATTGACGCCTGCTGCGCACATAGGAGCCTTCCATCTCCAGCTCCACGCGCGTGCCTCTGGGTCGCTCCCATTCCACCTCGTTTTCGAGCAGAATCTCGGGCTCATTTTTGGCCGTATTTATCATCAGCTCGCAGTAATGGGCAGGCCTGCCGGGGCCGATCTTGGATATGACCCGGGTGGGCTTGCCGCTGGTAAGCTGGGAATAAAGGACTGCTGCAGAGATGCCGATGCCCTGCTGGCCGCGACTCTGGCGCAGAGTGTGAAAGCGTGAGCCATAGAGCAGCTTGGCAAATACCCGGGGAACCTCTTCCGCTACAATGCCCGGGCCATTGTCTTCCACGATAACCTGATAATAATCGCCGCTCTGTTTTATCTGCACAAAGATGTCCGGCAGTATCCCAGCATCTTCGCAGGCATCCAGAGAATTGTCCACTGCCTCCTTCACACAGGTGATCAGCGCTCTAGGCGCGGAGTCAAAACCCAGGATCTGACGGTTTTTCTCAAAAAATTCAGCTACGGAGATGGCCTTCTGCTGACGGGCCAGCTCCAGAGCAATTTCCATAAAAGGGAAAAAGGGCTAGAGTTCAGCCCCAACCACGGTTTGGGTAGCAGTGACGTTGTCTATCTCACGAATAACGTCTACGAGCTTGTTGAGTATGCTCAGGCCCTCGACCTCGATGATGACCACGAAGTCGAACTCGCCGAAGACGTGGTAGACGTCCTTGATGCCCTCGATATCTTGCAGAGCATTGTAGACGGTCTTCTCCTGTCCTGGCACCACCTTCACCATCGTTACTCCAATTACCATTTGATTCACCCATGCCATAAAGCTTCAGCACATTATATAAAACTTTTCAGCTCTTCTTGCCGAGGATAATTGTCTCCACATCGTCGTCATTTCCCTGCTCTGGCCAGCCATTCAGAGATTCGCTCTTTTTGGACCTGCTCTTTTTAGCAGGAACCTTAGTCTCGGATTCATCCGGAAGCGATTTTGCGCTCTCCGGGGATGGCCTGGCACCGGCTTCGAGCCTTTCGGAGATACCTGCTTTTTTCTGCAGCACGAGCCCTCCGCTTTCCAGATCCGCCTTGAGGGATGTCAGCGCGCGAATGACCATCTGCCGGTAATGCTCGATGTCTGTATGGTAATGCTCCAGG
>CABMDX010000143.1 GCA_902385025.1 uncultured archaeon
GCCTCTACCCGCCCAGAGAAGATGAGGGCCTCGCAGCCGCTTCCATAGGCTCCGAAGCACAGCCTCTGACAGGGCCGGATCTTCTGCATCTCCAGAAGACTTGCAAGGCCCAGGTAGATGGAACCGGTATAGATATTTCCTACCTGCCGGGAAATTGTGGCTGTGTCCCTGACCTTGGACATAAAGGCCTCCTGGAACATCCTCGACCTGGCAAACCGTCTGGCAAAGTCGTTTTCCCGGGCCAGAAATTCTGCCTGATCCCTGAAACCTCGGGCTTCTGGCTCCTCTCCAACTTCAGCTGCAATCTCCTTCCACCTTGGAAGCGTTCGCCAGTCGTGCCTGAAGATGGCTGCTGAGGCATATTCGATCATTCTTGGATAGGGAATATGAAATAGCAGATAATCGAAATAATCCGTGACGCATTCGCCAGTCCCAGGCCGCACCAATCCCTTTCGAGAAGCCGCAAAAGCATAGGCGTCAAAAGCCCCCTGCATGGCATCCAGATAGCATTGATTGCTGTGTTTTCCATTTACAATAGCCGTGGTACATCCCACCGGCCGAAAGAAGTCATTCTCGTCTCTGGTAAATGATCCAAATACCTTTTCGAGTTTAATGATCCGCGGATTTTTCTTCACCAGCAGCGATACGCTGCCCGCTCCTTGCGTGTACTCTCCTGAGGAGCGCAGCGGGTACTTGGCCACATCCGAGGCGATCACGATCCCAGCTATGTCATCATCTTCAGCTTGAGCCCAATAGCTGAGGCTCTCGAGAGCAAGTGTGGCGCCTATGCATGCGGACTTGAACTCCACCGTAGAACAATGCCGAAAGCTGCCGGCACCAAAAAACCTCTCGAGCATGCCTATAACATAGGTTCCAATGGCCTTGGCCTCATCCACTGCGGACTCTGTTCCCACATAGATCTTGCCGATCTCATCAGGCTGAAGCTTATTTCTCTGCATCAGATCAAGCGCGGACATGGCAGCCATGGTAGCGGCATCCTCATGCGCATCGGGAATGGCCATTCTCTCAATTCCAATTCCGCGGGTCAATTTACCTGGATCGATGTTCCTGGATTCGGAGAACTCTCCTGATGTCGGAAGAAAGAGCCTGGGCACATAAACGGAAAGATCATCGATTCCCACAGCCTCGCTTGAAGATGGATCGCATAGCGGTGTTATGCCTGAATGCCTGGTCAAGATCAGTGTCTCCTTTAAGCTTGTGAAAATGGAGCCAGGATATTATTTCAGGATTTTGGGCCAGAACATTTTTTATGCACTTAGCAAATTATATCAATGAGAAAGGCCAATATATTCTTGAAAATTTAGGAGTGAATGAGATATGGCAGACGGAGATGTCTACAAGGTAATTGAGCTGGTTGGAACCTCCAAGACCAGTTGGGAAGATGCAGTGAAGACTGTGGTGGACAGAGCTACCAAGACTTTGAGGGACCTGAGAATTGCTGAGGTCAAGGAGCTGGATGTTCGGCTGGAGAATGGCAGGATCGCGGAATACAGGGCTAAAGTCAGGCTTTCCTTCAAATACGAGGGAGAGAGCGACTAGATATTTTTTAGAATCTAAGCGCCTCTTTGGGACAGGCCTCCACACACCTTCCGCATTTGATGCAATCCGGCTTGCTTAATATCTCGTTTACTGGCAGTTGCATTGGGCAGACTTTCCGGCATTTGCCGCACTCTATGCACTTTTCTCGATCCACCTTCAGCTCGTACTTGCCTTTTCCAATAGTCCTCTGAAGAGTACCCATGGGGCAGAAGGAGCACCAGGCCCTGGGAGCGATTGCGAGGCCGAAGAGAATGGATACAGCCGTCGTCAGGATGCACATTGTCACAAACACCATTCCGACCTTATCCACAATGCCTTGCGTCTGGATGATGCGATAGACCATGAAACCCATCAGAGCCGCGAAAATCGGGGCTCTCAGCCACATGCTCCGGAAGACGGGAGGGATATTGGCCTTGCGGCTTATGGGGGCAAGCCAGAAGTCTGCGAAGCTTCCCCGCGGACAGAGGTTTCCGCAAAACCATCTTCCCCGAAAGGGAGCAATGATCATCAGGCTGGCAAAGACCAGCAGCAAGAAATATCCAAGCTTGGGATAAAAGATGCCACCCACAGATACTATAATCACGATTATTCCGAGGTATGGGGTAATCTTTTGCATTGTATGCGCTCCACTATTCAGCCGATTTACTGCAAGCCTTACATTTCTTTCGCTCTTTGCTGCAATGGAGCAGCGCATTCATCATCTCTTCCATCTTCGTGGGTTTGCTGATATAGCCGTCCATTCCGGCATCAATGCACATTTCCCTATCGCCTTCCAGAGCTGACGCGGTCATAGCTATGATCCTCGGTCCCTGTGGCCACTTCTTTCGTATTGCTCTTGTGGCCTCCAGACCATCCATCTCTGGCATCATCACGTCCATGAGCACCACATCATAAGTCTGGTGATCCAGAGCCCGCAAAGCCTCAATGCCATTGGCCACCACATCAGCCCTAAAGCCCAGCTTGTCGAGCATTCGGAGCGTTACCTTCTGATTGACGGCATTGTCCTCGGCCAGCAAAATGCTCAGGTTGCAGTCAATCTCCTCATAATTATTTCTATTCGGCCAGACAGCGTGCCTCCGCATAGGAGCAAGCATTGCGGGCTTCGCCTGAATTGTAAAACGAAAAGTCGATCCCTTGCCCTGGAGGCTCTCTGCCCATATATTGCCATTCATCATCATAACCAGCTTCTTGCTTATGACGAGGCCAAGGCCGCTGCCGCCATACTTTCTGGCCATGGATGCATCAACCTGGCTGAAGGACTGGAATAGGCGGTGCATTTTATCCTCCGGTATTCCGATTCCGGTATCCGAAACAGCAAAATGAATCTCATGGCAATCATTCTTCAGATCCCTGCTCGATACCATGATGTTCACTTCTCCTGCCTCCGTAAATTTTACGGCATTGCTGAGCAGGTTGACCAGGATCTGGCGAAGCCTGGCCTGATCGCCCACTATCGCTGGCGGGGTGGATGCATTCATTTTATATGATGTTCGCAGGCCCTTGGCATAGGCACTTACTTCTACAAGCTCCAGGGATTCTTCAATGCAGCTCTTCAGATCGAATGGCTGGCTCTCCAGTTCCATGTTTTCGCCTTCTATCTTGGAGAGATCCAGGATATCGTTAATGACCGCCAGAAGCGATTCTCCGCTGCTGCGAATGGTCTCTACATAGTCCCTCTGCAAATCGGTCAGATTTTCATCCATGAGCAATCCGGTCATGCCTATCACAGCGTTCATGGGTGTGCGAATCTCATGGCTCATGTTGGCGAGGAACTCGGATTTGGCCTTGGTTGCCGATTCTGCTTTCTCCTTGGCTGCCTTGAGCTCTTCCTCTGCTTTCTTGCGCTCGGTTATATCACGTATGGACTCAATGGCTCCAACAATATTGCCATTGGAATCAAACAGAGCTGAAGCTATTCCATAGAGACAGGTCTCGCCTCCGTTCATATTTGGTATATAGGCTTCTCCCTCCAGAACCTGTCCCTTTCTTTTTATAAAATTATAGGCGCTGATAAATTCGCTCTGTGGCGAAAGCACTAAATCAATGAGTATGGGCCTTCTCTCTCCATAGAACGGCAAAGAGTGCTCATAATTATCTTTGCCCAGAATATCCCTTGCTTTGACACCGGTCATGGTCTCCATGGCTTTATTCCAGGAGATCACTCTCCCCTCCTTATCAATGACAAGTGTCGCATCAGGCAAAAAGTTGATAATATCGGCCAGGCGCCGACGAGAATCCTCTAAAGCCTCTTCATATCGCTTATTCTCTGTAACATCTGAACCTATGCCTATGCCTCCAACGATCCTTCCAGATTTGTCCACAAAATTGTTGGAATGCCAGCGAATAGTCCTTTTCTGACCATCCTTGCAGCAAATCACCATATCGAAGTTGTCCACTCGCATATTGCTCAGCAATATTCTCTTTACTTCTTCGAACATTCTGGTCCGGTATTTTACATCAGGATACAGCCATTCCCAAATTTTGTTGTTGCCCAGAACCTCTTCTCTCGTGTAGCCGGATATGCGCTCTGCTGCCAAATTCCAGAAGGATATATTGCCTTTGGCGTCGAATATATTTATCCATATGGCTGCAGTATCCAACATTTCGTTTTGGAAACGAAGCAAGCAATTGAGCCGCTCTTCGGAACGCTTGAGTTCACTGATGTCCATAAGAGCCGCAATGCTTCTACTGCTGCCTGGAATCATATCTACTGTCAGCAGAATATCTTTGAAGTTGCCCTCCCTATCCTTCAGACGAAATTCATAATTTCTCAGAGCAAGAGCGGGATTAATCCTTCGCAAATCATGCTGATGAATCATTTTTTCTTTGTCGCTATCATGAACGAAATTGGTCCAATCCATCTTGCCTTCAATCTCTTTTTTTGCAAAACCGGTCAACCTTTCGAATTCAGCATTGGCCAGGGAGATGATCATATTTTCTTCAACGATAATAGCTGCAGTACCGGTATTTTCAAAGATAGCCCTGTATTTGTTCTCTGATTCTTTCAGGGCACTCTCCGCTCGCTTCCTCTCCGAGATATCCCTTAGAACTGTTAAAAGGATGTTCCGGCCCTTCCAGGGGATAGCAGTCAGGCTTACATCAACAGGGAACTCCTCGCCATTGGACCTGCGGCGAATCCATTCAAATCGATGGCTCCCCTTTTCGTAGGCTATGTTGATCAGTTCATCTGCCATTTTATTGGAAGGAAAACCGCCGGGCTGTCTTGCAGGCGCAAATTTTGCTGGATGATGATTGAGAAGCTCTTCTTTGTTTTTGCACCTCATCATCTCCATTGCAGCTTTATTGCAGTCGATATACCGCCCGGCATCTAGAAGAAGCATGGCATCATTTGACTTCTCAAAAAGAAGATGAAACTTTGCCTCGC
>CABMDX010000144.1 GCA_902385025.1 uncultured archaeon
CGATTGCGCAAACCAAAGGATTCAGGACAACGAAGACTCGATGATTTCTGAATTCCGGAAAACCTGGCGCGCGGCCCGAAGCATACCCCGTCCTTTAGGGCGGGGTGGCCGCGCGCAGTTTGATTTTTATGACTATTTTATTTGTTTATATCTTAATAATATTAATAATTAAACTACTGATGCATAGTTATGACGATTCTCCAATAAGTGATGAGCGGGTAGGGGAGTGGGGGTTAGTAAAAAAGATGAGTGTACCCGCTCTGTGAAAGCAATCTTTTGATCGTATAAATACTTTTCTGGAAATAAATTATAACTGTTTTTGCTCATAAGCGTTCCGCTGTGCGATCTTTGCAGCAAAAGCTCCAGCCACAAAGCCCGCATCTACATTAACGACAGTGAGCACAGAGCAGGATTGGAGCATAGAATAAAGTGCTGCCAGGCCACCACCACCCATACCGTAGCCGGAGGAGACGGGCAAGCCGATCACCGGTGCATCCACTAGCCCGGCAACCACAGTCGGAAGCGTGCCCTCCCTTCCAGCGACAACCACGAAGGCATCTGCATCCAGCATCTTCTCGAGACATGGAAAGAGCCTGTGAATTCCGGCCACCCCCACATCATACTCCGATATTACGCTGCAGCCCATTTCCTCGGCCACAACCCTTGCCTCTTCGGCTGCGGGAATATCTGCTGTGCCTGCTGCCAGAATGCCCACCACCCCACGGCAGGACTTTCTCTCCCCCAATCTGATGACCACCGTTCTGGCCCTTGGATTGTGCTCGAATACGGCCGATGCAGGCAGATTTGCTGACTTCAGGACATCGAGTTGATCAGGCGAGACGCGCGTTATGATAACGCTGCCGACAGCCTCCAGATGAGCCAGGGAGATGGCCAATAGATCTGCTTTGTCCTTGCCCTCGGCAAGGATGGCTTCTGGAATGCCGATACGTCTGGCCCTGCAGACATCCAGCTTTGCCACGTCGCCCACACTACGAACGCTCACGCCTCTGATGCGACGAATTGCCTCCTCCAGAGATATTTCGCCGCGGCCAAAGCATTCCAGCAGATCTCTCAGGCTCTCTTGCACAAATCCAAAAAGACGCATGGCAAGCATAAAGGGTTTATCCCCGGTCAAAGAAACTAACTGAAGAATGAAAGTAAACCTCGATCTTCACATTCACTCCAAGTATTCGACTGCCGTATCCCGGGACATGGAGCTGCCGGAGATCTCTCGCGAGGCGGCACGAAAAGGTGTGAAGATCGTGGGCACCGGTGACTGCCTGCATCCTTTGTGGCTTGATGCCATCAGGCGGCTACCAGAGCAGGATGGACTCTTTATTCTTGGCGAGACGCTCTTTCTCCTGACGGTGGAGGTGGAGGATTCGCACCGGGTGCATCACCTCATATTCTTGCCCGATGTCTCCAAAGCACTGGAGCTGCGAGAGAGCTTCCTGCCCCATTCCTCGAACCTTGAAAAAGACGGTAGACCCAGGTTGCATCTCAACGGTGCAGAGATCGCTGACAGGGTTATAGAGGCCGGGGGCCTGATCGGGCCGAGCCATGCCTTCACACCCTGGACAGGGATCTTTGCTTATTACCGAAGACTTTCCGAATGCTACCAGGAGAAGGCAGATCGAATCCGGTTCATAGAGCTTGGCCTGAGCGCTGATACAGATTATGCAGACCGGATCCGAGATCTTTCCACTCGCACATTTCTCTCCAACTCCGATGCTCATTCGCCTCGCTCCAACAAGCTGGCCAGGGAGTTCAATCAGATGGAACTGGAGAGCCCCAGCTACGACGATATAATCCTCGCCATAAATAGGGAAAAAGGCCGCCATATGAGCCTCAACATCGGCTTGTATCCAGCAGAGGGCAAGTACAACCGCACTGCCTGCACTCGCTGTTTTCGCCAGTACACTGCTGTCCAGAAGGATGAGCTGATGGGGCGCTGCCCGGATTGCCGGGGTCAGATCAAGCTGGGCGTTAGGGATCGCATCTCTTTATTGGCGGATTTTCCAGAGGCCGTCCATCCCGATCACCGTCCACCATATCTGCATCTCATACCATTGGCCGAGATCATTGCTATTGCTCTGGGCTACAAAAGTGCTATGACGGCAGGCGTGCAGAGAAGCTGGAGAGCTCTAACGGAAAAGAGAACTGAGATTGAGGTTCTGGTAGAAGCGGATCTGTCTCTGCTGGAGGCAGAGCCGAGGGTGGTTGAGGCTATCGCTTCGTTCCGGCAGGGCCTAGTGGAGGTAGTTCCTGGTGGAGGAGGCAAGTACGGTCAGGTCAGGCTCCCGGTAGCTGCAAAAGCCTCCGTGCAAAGAGATGACAATAGGTGCAATGCACGCACTATGGCTGCAGATACTGAAGGATTTCCGGATGATCCGGACCTGGGCACGAGAGAGGCTCCTGGTGGGGCGCGGGAGAAAGGAGGGCAAAGTTCAATATTTGATTTTTAGCATTTCCGGCACGGATAGCAACCGTGGCCTTTGGACAAGGTGACAATCATCTCTGCTTAGGTTACATTTTTATATGTTAGATCAGCTAACAAAAAGTGATTTTAAACCCTGGGGCTGGCTATGAGAGTATCCATAATAGGCGGAGGATATGTTGGGTTGGTTTCTGCTGCATGCATGGCAGGTCTTGGACATTCTGTTATGCTGATAGAGATAGACGAAAATAAAGTGGAAGCCATCAACAGTGCAAAGTCGCCTATTTACGAGAAGGGCCTGGCAGAGCTGTTATCTGCACATGTTGGCCGAAATCTCCTGGCAACAACAAGCTATGAGAACCTTGCCAGATCAGATGTCTCTCTGATTTGCGTCGGCACTCCACCTCTTCCAGACGGCAGTGCAGATTTGTCTATGATTGAATCAGCAAGCACGTTGATAGGGAAGGCTCTTGCAAACAAGGAAAAGTACCATGTAGTAGCTGTGAAGAGCACCGTGCCTCCAGGAACGACGCAGAATCTTGTTATGCCTGCGGTCCAAAAACATACCGGCAAAAATGCAGGCAAGATTGGCTTTGTCATGAACCCTGAGTTCCTGAGAGAGGGGCTGGCGGTCCATGACTTTATGAAGCCGGATAGGATTGTGATCGGCAGTTCCGATGTCCGGGCAGGCGATGTGTTTGAATCTGTTTATCAAGGGATCGATGCGCCTATTATCAGAACGGGCCTAATTGCGGCAGAGATGATAAAGTACGCATCGAACGCATTCCTGGCCACCAAGATATCATTCTCCAACGAGATAGGAAATGTCTGCAAGAAAATGGGTATCGATGTCTATGAGGTCATGTCGGGCGTCGGCCTAGATCACCGGATCAATCCTCACTTCCTGAACGCCGGCGTGGGCTTTGGGGGAAGTTGCTTTCCAAAGGACGTCTCGGCCCTCATCAGTCTTGCAGAGAAAATGGATATAGCACCGGTTCTGCTGAGGTCGGTCATGGATGTTAACGAAAAGCAGCCGCAGAAGATCGTCGAAATTCTCCTAAGAAGGGTTGGAGATCTCAAGGCCAAGCGAATAGCTGTTCTCGGCTTGGCATTTAAAAACGATACCGATGATGTAAGGGAATCAAGAGCAATACCGGTTATAAAAGAGCTTGTTGGAAGAGGTGCACTGGTTGCAGCTTACGATCCCAAGGCAAATGCGTCGATGAGTGCGATATTGCCTGAGATCGAGTATTGCGGAAGCGCGTCTCATGCACTGACCAATGCAGACGCATGTCTTGTTCTGACTGAATGGCCCGAGTTTGCAGATCTGGATAAGGAGTTCGACCTCATGCGATCCAGGGTCATTATTGACGGCAGAAGAGTTCTCTCCTGCAGAGATGCAGAGGGGATATGCTGGTAGGATTGTTGTTTGAGGGTGAGCTCTCTTGAGAAAACGCTCAATTAGAAAAGCAGTGATACCGGCAGCAGGAATGGGCACGAGGTTTCTTCCCATAACCAGGGCTCAGCCAAAGGAGATGCTGCCCGTTGTCGATAAACCGGTTATACAGTATGTCGTCGAGGAGGCTATCTCATCCGGAATCGATGATATCTTGATAATAACCGGACGAGGGAAAAGGGCCATAGAAGATCACTTCGATCTATCATGCGAGCTTTAGAGAAAACTAAGGCAGAAGAAAGACCCGAAGCTCTTTGATCAGGACAAGCTGATATCAAGTATGGCTGATATTCATTACATCAGACAAAAAGAACAAAAAGGTTTAGGCGATGCGATACTTCATGCAGCCCGTCATTGCGACGAAGAGCCTTTTGCAGTTCTGCTGGGAGATACAATAACCGTTCCATGCGGGGAGGCTAAGACCTGCACCGGTCAAATGATCGATGCATTCGATAAATATCAAAAAACTGTTGTGGCTTTGGAACATGTTCCGCAAAATAAAGTTAAAGATTATGGTATAGTCGATGGCGTGCCTCTGGAAGATGGCGTCTATGAAATTGCGGACCTCATAGAGAAGCCCTCCCTTCAAAATGCACCTTCGGATCTTGGGGCCATTGGTAGATACATTCTGACACCGGATATTTTTGATATTCTCCACAATATTGAGCCGGGACATGGCGGTGAGTTGCAGCTAACCGATGCACTGAGGCTACTGGATGGGTCCATTGGACTTGTTACTAGCTGCAAACGCTATGATATAGGTGATAAGCTCGGATGGATGAAGTCGAGCATCGAGATGACTATGGCCCGTGAAGAGTTTGCCGACGAGCTGAGAGAATTTATGAGGGCTCTTCTGAGAGACTGATTTTCGCGAAACGGCTAGGGATTGGTACTGATGGCATGGGATAATCATAGTGAGATTGAGAAGATAATAGGAGATTTGGGACGCCTCTCCTTCCAGGGGCAAAGAATTCTCGTTACTGGAGGAGCTGGATTTCTTGGCTCCTGGATGTGCGAAGCTCTTGTTGCCCAAGGGGCCGAAGTGATATGCCTGGATAACTTTGCCAGTGGCCTGCGATCCAATATATCGCATCTTTTTGATCGGGAAGGATTTCATTTCATAGAGCATGATATCTCAGAGCCGATCAGCTTTGAAGATCATCTTGATATGGTGATTCACATGGCCAGCAGGGCCTCTCCCTTCGAGTTCGAGCATTACCCGATAGAGATACTCAAGGCAAATACGATCGGATTGATGATATCCCTGAACATCGCTGCGAAACATAAGGCACGAATCCTGTACACATCAACAAGCGAAACCTATGGCAATCCGCATGTTGTTCCCACTCCAGAGAGCTACTATGGGAACGTAAATTCCGTTGGGCCGAGGGGATGCTACGATGAGGCCAAAAGATGCGGGGAGGCTTATGTTGTAGCATATAGAAAGCAGTATGGATTAGATACACGAATTGCTCGCATATTCAATACATATGGTCCACGAATAAGATCGGACGGCATCTACGCCAGGGCCATTCCCAGGTTCATCGATCAGGCTTTGAACGATAAGCCCATAACGATATTTGGGGACGGGACTCAAACCAGGAGCTTCACCTATGTTACAGACCAGATAAGGGGTTTGCTGAGGCTTGCAGCACTTGATAAGGCTGAGGGGGGTATCGTTAATATCGGAAATGATAAAGAAACGACGATAATGGATATGGCGAAGATGGTTCTGGATATAACCGAGTCTAAATCAGGCATAACATACCATCCATTGCCGGAAGATGATCCTCTGCGCAGACGGCCGGATATCTCAAGGGCGAGAGATATACTGGACTGGGAGCCAAAGGTCACTTTGGAAGAAGGGCTGCGGCATACTGTGGAATGGTTCAGGTCAGGAGGAGGCTCAGTCTCCTGAAACCATCCATAAATTTGCGCTTTACTGAAGAATAGACGGAATCTGTCTTACTCCTGGATCATTTGGAAAAGCCTCACAAGAGCGGCCAACGGTCTGACAGATTATATCTGGTCTCTCGCGACCTGTTATGTTTCAGGATTCCCGTATTAAACGAAATATAGTCGCATTTCCCAGCAAATAATCAGTACACATATTTTTGAAGATCTTCATGGAGATCGAGGAAAAGAATTTTAAGGTACGAGATGGTCTGGCCTATGTCTTTGAAGTGATGATGATGAAAACCTCGCTCGTAGTTCCAGCCTATAATGAAGAGAAGGGCCTGCCCTTAGTGGTTACGGAGTATCTTCAATGGGTGGATGAAATAATAATAGTGGACGATGGCTCAACAGATGGCACCTTCGAAGCGGGGAAAAAGTGCGTAAACGACAAAGTCAAGCTTTTCCGGCATGAGGTCAATAGCGGAAAGGTAGCGGCTCTGAGAACCGGCGTTGAGCATTCGAGCGGCGATATCATCGTCTTCACCGACGCCGACAACACCTATCCTGCCAGGTATGTTCCGGATCTTGTCCGGGAGATAGAAAAAGGGGCTGACCTGGTGCTCGGAGCAAGGCTTCAGAGCAGGGACAACATTCCCGCCTTCAATAGGCTGGGAAACAACATATTTTCCTTTCTTGCAACGTATATAAGCTGCATGAGGATAAAAGACAGCCAGACCGGCATGCGGGCGTTCAGGCGGCAGATGTTTGATAAGCTGGATGTTAAGGCCAAGGGTCTGGAGTTTGAGACCAAGATGACTGTCCGGGCTGCAAAGCTGGGCTACAAAATTGTGGAGATACCAATCGAATACCGGGAGCGTGTGGGTGTGTCCAAGCTCAATCCGGTTAAGGATGGGGCAAGGATGCTGACGGCCCTCTTTTCTGTGGCTTACACCGAGACATCTCTGCTTTCCAAGATGATGCTTCTTCCGTCCATCGCATTTATTTTTATTGGGGTGATTACTGGATTCATATCCGTCTATGAGAAGGTGCAGTACGGAGTTATATCGCATGAGTTTTACCCCATATTTACGGCATTTCTTATCCTGGTCGGCGTGCAATTGATCTCGCTTGGTTTGATCGTGGACTACCTGACCAAAAAGCTGGACCGGATAGAGGAGCATCTGATCCGATGAGAGAAATTCAGCAGAAACTCCCATCGGACGGAGGAATTGGGGTTGGGGCCAAAATACGTATCACTTTTTACGCTCCGGTTTCTTTCATGCATGAGGAGTGGCCATGAATGCAATTGTTATAATTATTATTGGAATTATTTTTTCAGCTTTTGGCCAGGTATCCTGGAAGCTGGGTATGAACCAGGCTGGGCAGTTGGCGGCCCTGAATTTCACAACCCTGTCCACAGTGCTGCTAAATCCTTATGTTTTGCTGGGCTTCGTGATGTATGGACTGAGCACCATCTTCTGGCTGATAGCACTGTCCAAGAAGGATCTGAGCTTTGTATACCCTTTTATATCTCTGACATATCTACTTGTGCTGGTATTGTCGAGTTTGGTGTTGAAAGAGAGTATAGGGCTAAATAAGTTAGCGGGCACTCTAGCTATTGTAATCGGATTAGTTATTATTTCAAGAGCATAATTTTAAATTAAAGATAAATAGCTGAAATCTGGTGAGGAATAAGAGAAAAGATGTTATTGTTTTAAAAATAGGGTGTGCTATAATTGAATGGCTTCCGCAAATTCATAAAAGATCATGAGCGATTGAGTCTATTCGCGCTATTTTATATTATATACATATTGAATACGCGCACTATTGGGGCTGGAGACACGATTCCTGCTTCGTTATTGCCATTTTGCATTCTTGAAAATCATAATTTATATTTTGATATATTTTATCCATATTTTTCAAATTCATATCCATATGTATGGTTTCTCATGCAGGCGAAAGGTCATTATTTATCGCTCTATCCAATTGTTACTCCATTAATAATTACGCCACTATACATATTGCCTTATTTTTTTCTAAAATTGTTACACTATCCAATAGATATATCTAATCCGGGTTTTATGCAGGTCGTATTACTCCTTGAAAAATTAATTGCATCTTTGATTGCTGCCCTATCAGGAGTTTTCGTCTTTATGTCCTTAAAGGAATTAATAAATATTCGTGTAGCCACGATTGTGGCTGTAGTCTTTGCCTTTGGGACGAATACTTGGACAATAAGCAGTCAGGCGCTTTGGCAGCACGGAATGGTTGAGCTTCTATTATCTATAATATTATATGTAGTTATAATAAATGAAAAAAGAGCAACAAATATCAACATAGTCATCCTGGGTATACTATCGGGATTATTTACATTTAATAGACCAATAGATAGCATTCTTTTAATACCTTTAATATATTATATTCTTGATAAGAAAGATCAAAGAATTATATATTATTTTGTTTCAATGCTCTTAATTAGTTTGCCCCTTACGATATATAATTTTTATTATTTTGGGAATCTGTTCGGGGGATACACTGGCTTGCTGTCTCAATTTAGTCTCAATTCAGCAACTCCGTTTAACTTCGTGGGACTATTATTAAGTCCGAGCAGGGGTTTATTGGTTTACACACCAATTATCCTTGGATCTGTATTGGGTTATCACGAGTTGTCAAAACTATCAACCAGCAAAACACGCAATTTCTTATTGATGTTTGGTCCTGTTGTCATTCTTCAAATTATCTCATATAGTCTCTTCCGAACTTGGTGGGCCGGATGGTCATATGGTCCGAGATTTCTAACGGGAATGCTGCCTGTTCTCATGGTATTCCTTGGATATTGCCTGAAAGATTATTTTGAATCTTCAAAATTAAATAAAAGAGATATGCTTTTCCTAAGCCTATTATCTGTGCTATTAGTGTGGTCCATTTTTGTCCAAGTCGTGGGCGCATTTTACTACGATCCCAATTTTGGATGGGATGGAGACCCGAATATAGATTCGCACCCAGAACGCTTGTGGGAATTAAGCAATAATCAAATAATAAGAAGTTTTAATTCGGGACCAATAGTTAAGGATCCATTCGGAAATATATACATAATAATTATGCACTCAAAGGATATATTATCATATGATAACGTGGAGCCAATGGAAGTTAATACTTCAATTGGCGATAATTGGTATGAGCTTGAGTATTGGAACGAGGTTCCCACTCGTTGGATGCGGAATGATGCGACTTTGCGATTTGATCTGTGTGAAAACCGTACTGCACTCCTAAGCTTGGACGCATTTAGCTTTAAACTCAACAGGACGTTGACCATTTTATCTGATGGGAAACCCATCGCCATAGAAAGCATATCCAATACACATTTTACACCAGTAAAGGCTCCAATCAGACTCAATAAGGGGACGAATACAATAATTCTTGCCGTAAAAGAAGGATGTTCTGATTCAGGTACAGGAAATATGCCAGGTAAATGCTTGAGTGTAGCGATCCAAAATATTAAACTATTCGGCACATCCTAGTGTCTCGTCAATTCTGTAATGTCGGATAAAGACGGGAAAGTTTAACTCTGGCATCTTCAGTAGTGAATCGCCAATTTACCCTTGAATTTTTATTATTTCTAAACTCTTGCCATGCCGCTACTTCTTTCTTTACAGTTTCGATATTATCGATTCTTCTGTTCAGGCATTGGCTCGTGAGCACGTTCAACTCAATCTCAGCAATATTCAACCAACTGCCATGCTTCGGCGTATGCACAAACTCAAACCTATCCCATAACGCTTTTGCCTTATCTTGAGGGAACATCTCATAGAGTGATCCTGCGTTGTGAGTGTTGAGGTTGTCCATCACCAATGTTATCTTTTCTGCATATTCGTATCGGGAG
>CABMDX010000145.1 GCA_902385025.1 uncultured archaeon
GGGGCTTCAAAGGAGACCAGTATCTCTTCATTGGGGCTGTAGCCATTCTTATTGCTCAGAAGTCTGAGTGCCCCGGAGCCAAATTCCGGCCTCTTCACGGAAAAGGTGACCGATGCGGTTTCATGTCCGTTCCCGTCCGAATCAAACATCCGCAGGTCATACGTGCCAGGCTCATCAGGAGCATTAAATATCAGCGTTCCGGATGTGCGTTTATTTAGATACTGGTATGTCAGTTCATATTTGTCATTCTCTGCCTCGCTGCCATGGGCCACGCTTGAGGGAATTATGCCAACCCATGCGTTGCTGTCATAATAGGGAGATGCTTTGAAATAGACCTGAATGGCTTCCCCTGGGCTATACGTGCCTTTGTCCAACCTCAGTGCACCTTCTTGCACAATGACAAGAAAAGAAGATGACGCAACCTCTTTTCCATTAGAGTCTGTGTCAAACATGCGAATATCATATGAGCCTGGCTCTTGGGGAGCTTTGAATGTCATCGTCCCTGATGCGAGTTTATTAACATACTGATAGGCCATATCATATCCGTCATTCTCTGCCTCGCTGCCATGGGCTACGCTTGAGGGAATGATGCCAACCCAGGCATTGCTTTCATAACCAGCAGATGCTTCAAAGTAGACCTGAATATCTTCGCCAGGGCTATATGCGCTCTTATCCAGACGAATGGAATCTGCGGAAGCAATTGGCAAACAAAGCAAGGAAATAATGAATATTGAAATAAATAAAATATTGCGATTCATAATAATCTCCTTATTGCTGCATCCTTGGCAATCCTATTTTCTATATGTTTTAGGGGTGAAAAACCTTTCCCCATTGAGGTGCATCAGGATCTTTGCGATGAGAAAATATTATTTACATCTCTTCTGATCATATTAACAATGCAATTCGGAGCCAAAATTATCTAATTGCCCTGACATATCCGCAAATCGTTCAATTCCGGCAACATGTCAGGGCATTTATTTATTAATATTTATGGAACACCCTTCTAGTGGCAGCACTTATGTCCATGCTTGTGGTCTTTATCATGAATATGCTCATGGACGTGCTCTTTACCATCGTGTATGTGGGAATGCTCGTGTTTATCATCGGTATGGCAACACATTTGAACTCACCTCCAATTTCTTTTTGGTAGAATTGAATGTGTAATTTTTACTATAAATAGTTTTGGTTATGATTTCATGATGAATAAGAGAGTGATTACCACTAAAATACGACTTTATGTAGTAAAGATTCCAAATGCCAACATATCCATTGATCGCATAACCAGGCAACCCGAACAACAAGTATTAATAAAATCAGTTTTAAGCACAAATCCTTAGAACATCTCCAAGGGCATGCAGATGATTGGATAATCCTGTCTCTGCCGCAAGCATTCTCCATTTTTCCGAGGAAACGTATTAGGTTCACGTTTCCAGCTCAGAAGATCCGCAAGCTATGCACCATAAGAAAAAGATGTGGCATAATTTTCCAATTTTCTTATGCCTTTGAGGAATAAAATGCAGCAAATCTCGCTAAAATTTTTTCTAGAAGAGGCCTCAAGTATCAATTATGGAGCTATCATCCCTCAATTGCCACAAAGAAAGAAGCATGAGCGGAAATTTACCCCTCCAAAAGGCGATTCATTCGCCTGGCTCCCAAAGAAATGCCCTCGTGCTCTGTCCCTGCTGCCCATTGATATCTCTCTATAGAGTTTTAGTTCTCTTAATCCTGTTTCTCCCAGGCAATTGTGGCGATGCAGGCATTGCCTTCTGAGACCCATGCGCTGGATAAAACAAAAGGGGTTTGCAGGGCCCCCTCGGGATTTCCTGACTACAGCACAAGCTGTTTATTATGATTTAGCACGTCTGCCATGGTCTCCGTTCCGGGAACTGATTTCGGGAAATTGGTGAAGACGACACGAGTGGCGTTGATGCCCCTATCCCTCAATGCCTCTTCGATTCCCTTGGCAATCTCTCCTGACTGCATATTCTCGATGATATAGGCCACGCCCCTATATTTGTCCGGATTGGCATTGATGTCATCTACAATCTTTGCAGGTGTCTTTGTCCCGTTCATGGCGAACTCAGGTGCAAAGAAGTTGACTACATTCATGCCAAGCCAGTTTTGCACCGGATCCTTCTGCCAGAGCATGACCAGGACCTTCGTCTGGTTGAGAATCTTTTTCTCTCTATCGCTGGGCTCTATGGCGTCGAACGTCTTTGTGTAATTTTTATACCTTTGCTCATAATAGCTCCTGTTTGCCGGGTCCTTTTCAACCAGCCATCCTTCGACCTCTCCTGCCAGCAGCCTGGAGTTTGTTGGAGTGTTCCATCCACGGGATGGATTTGCGATCGTCCTCCAATCAGCCCGGCTATAGTTGTTAGCATTCAGAAAATCGTTGACTGCGGGAATGTTATATTTCTGGTCGTTGCTATCGTTATACGCCATGAACATATCCGCGTTCTTGATGAAATCCATATTGAGCTGTATGCGACTCGGGATGATATCGGACTGCAGGTGCGGACACAGGGTAGGATCAGCGATTGATATCGCTTCGACCCTATCGCCACCGATATATATTGCCGGGTCCATGATCACGCTGGTAGTGCAAACTATCTTGAGCTTTTCAGGAGCCTGATCTGCATAAGTCGGTGCGATCAAAATGATCGCCAGCATCATTATGGTCAGGCTGTAATACCAATTTCTATTCATTCTTAACATGGGCAAAAATCATATTACAAATTACTTAAATATTCCTACTAATGGCATATTAGATACCGATTATGATGTTCCATATTTCCGTTCCTTAGGGATCCAGGATATTCAGTTGTTCACAAGCGCGTTCTGAGACACGGTTGAAAAAGAAGGTTGCCTGTATCTTGGAGCAATTTGCACCATATCTCAAAGCATCTTTTTGTTAATCCTTCTCTTTTGCGACAGCATAACCGAAAGAGCAAACACCCCTGTCAGCAACAGTGCCACCAGCGGAACTACGGGAAGCGTGAACCAAAAGCCCGCCCATACGCCTGCTCCGCTCACAATCAGAGCTACCAGCGGCGCAACAATGAACATGCTCTTAACACTGAAGCAGAACTGGCCTGCAATGGATGCGGGCGTCACAAGCAATACAAATATCAAAAGGCCTCCCACGATATTGAGGCTCAGCGCCACCGAGAGGGCGATGATAAACAGGAGGACATAATAGACGAGCTTCACGCGAATCCCTGCCGCCTGTGCTATCTTCATGTTGAACATGAGCACTGAGATCTCCTTGTAGAATGCCAGAACAAAAGCGATTGTAAGGAGACAGATTGCCGCCATTGCATAGATCTCCTCCCGATAAAGCGAGATGACGTCTCCATAGAGCAGTGAGCCAGGCGATGACCCCTTTCCCAAATACTCCATGTAAGATATCAAAAAAATGGCCACAGCCATCGACATGGCGAAGAGCACGCCAAGAGTAGCATCCGCTGCCATCTTTGCCTTGTCGCTAACAGGTCCTATGAGAGCTGCCACTCCCATGCTGAAAAGAGTGGCAGCTATCTGCACATTCGTCTCCAGGAAC
Source organism: uncultured archaeon (assembly GCA_902385025.1). Lineage (GTDB taxonomy): Archaea > Halobacteriota > Methanosarcinia > Methanotrichales > Methanotrichaceae > Methanothrix. Next base: position 3,563 of record CABMDX010000145.1, read on the forward strand.
ATGCCGATGGCGGCCCCGGCAAATGCTGCATGCGACATGGTGAAGCCAATTGACGAGAGACTCATTCGTGATATGATAACCCCAAGTATGCTGCAGGCGACGGAGGCGAATATCATAGCCTCCAGAGCATGACAGACTACATTATTCGATATCAATGGCTCAAACAATTCCGCTCACCAAACACACTCCGTTCGAATGATGCTTTCAACCTCTGAGGCTTCGCAGAATGCATCAAGCGAAATGCGGCCACGATTCATGACTATCAGGTGAATGCGTATCTCGGGAAGCCCATCGAAGGCATGCGCTACCATGAGTATGGGAGTCCCGCTCCTGACAATGTCTCTAAATATGCATTGCAGGTACTCTCTGGCATGGAAATCGAGGTTGCTGAACGGCTCGTCCAGCATCAGGACCTCAGGTTCCTTGGCAATGTTGTGGGCTATCATCACCTTTTGCTGCTGGCCTCCGCTGAGCGTTCCGATGGTCTTATGGGCGAGATCCTCGATTCCGACCAGGCGTATCGCCTTTTCTGCTGCATCATAATCGTCATTCTTTGGCCGATTTAAAAGGCCCAGGCGCCCAAAGCGGCCCATCATAACCACCTGCTCTACAGTGAAAGGCGTGAAAGGATCGAAATAGAAATTCTGTATAACATAGCCAACTTTCCTGCGCACTTCGTCTGCATTGCTCTGGAGGTCCAGGCCGCATACTATTGCGCTACCGTGAGTGATTCTGACGAGACCGTTAATCGACTCCAGAAGAGTTGTCTTGCCAGCACTATTGGGCCCTCCGACCACAACATATTCACCTCTCTCTACGCGAAGCGAGAGATCATTGATTACCGGCTTGTCGCCTCCCTCGTATGCTGTGTATATGCCTTTTAGATCGATGATGCTCAAGGCCCTCACCTGATAATCAGATAAGCTTGGCAGAGAATATCTCCGAATCTGGAATATAATACATATCTACAGCCAGATTTTCAATTAGTTGACTGTAACTGTGGCCGCCCTCTGGCGGGAAGATGATAGGCTTCGGCCTGACAGAGAGCTTTCGTTCGCCAGATACGAATTCGCACAGGATCTCAGTACACTCAATAATCTCGATATTCCTCTTGCCAAGAGTGCAGCCGCTGCCGATCTGTATGCCGTCGGCCATGCACGACTGAGGTGGCACTGCTATGCAGTGGACTTTTGCTTTCATTTGAAAAGGATCACTGCAAAAATGTTCTCTTGCGTATCTGCCGATCCTGTAGCCCAGGACAATGTAAGGGCCAAGATGGCCGTGAAATGACGCCAGATCCTCAATTGAATACGGCCTGTCGATTCCTGTATATTTGCATGTATCGTTCATGGTCAGACTGGCTCCCTTAATCGAAATGCTAATTTAAATGTACAATATTACCTATAAAATTGTTGTGCATAGGAATTAATATTAGATTGCAGATTGATCATACATTGCATATATCTGCCTGGTTCATTTGTAGCTTCCACTGGATAGGCCTGTAAAAAGAGAAGAATAAAGGATGCGTTCTCTCTCTAGCCTATGCCTTTGCCATTTTGTCATTGCTATAGCATTTTCTCGTAGCACTCTTTGCAGACCACCTTTCCCTTGATAGTTCGCCCGCAGATCTCCATAAAACCCTCTCCACACTCCTGACACTTGAGGGATGGAAATATTCTGGCTTTATTGGGCTCTGGAAGATCTACCTCTCTCACATCCAGGATTTCATTATCAGGCGCGTCAATCATGTGTTGCATGATCTGATCTCTAAGCGCTTCAAACTCCTTTTTCTCCTCGCCAGTGATTTTTCCCTGGAAGTATCTGCCTCTCAGCTTGTCCATGCGCTTAGAGAGATCGGCTTTGAAATACAGCCTGATTGCTTTGCCGTCTCCGCGAGAGTAGAATGTGAATGTCTGCTTTCCATAATCTTTGTAGATCAGGTTTCCCTTACCAAAGGTGCAGCCGAGGAGTGCCTGGACAGCGTCCACGCTGCAGGAGTTGTTCTCGACTATGCAGACAAGCTCCTCGTCCTCAGACCTCGGGTAATGCTCCCGAACATACTTTGAGACACGATATCCTATGACAATGCCCGGGCAAAGATGCCCGTGAAACTCCACCGCCTTTTTCAATTCATCATCCATATTTCCACCTCATCAATAATCTTCGATTTTTAGGATCGGCCTTTTGCCAATAATAAAATCCTCAGCCTTAATTTTGAAATTATTCGCCGCCATACTCTCTTCCTGGCTTTCTCCAGTTTCCATGCCCAAAGATGCAGCAGCGGCACATTCAACGAGCCTCCTTGTGTAGGGATGCTGGGGATGGGAAAGGACCTCATTTGTGGCTCCGGTCTCAACGATTTGGCCTTTGAGCATCACGGCCATGCGATCGCTGACCTTCCTGGCGAGAGCTATGTCATGAGTGACAAAGAGAATAGCAAGGCCCATTTTCTCCTGCAGGTTCATCAGAAGCTTCAGGATTTTGGCCTGAACGCTTGGATCCAGAGCAGAAGTGGGCTCATCTGCAATCAGGAGCTTGGGGCTGAGCGCCAGAGCCCTGGCGATGGCCACGCGCTGCACCTCTCCGCCGCTGAGCTGATGAGGGTACTTCTTCAAGAAATCGCTATCATTGGATAGCTCAACATGCCTCAGAGCCTCTTTTGCAGCCCTTTGCCGTTCTTCTTTGCTGCCCATCTTTTGCACATTGAGCGGCTCCATGACCGTATCGAGGACATTCATGCGATGGCTTACGGATTCCTTTGGATTCTGAAAGATCATCTGCACCCGACGATAAAAGGAAGCATCCCTTTTGTTTACATTTTGCCCCTCCAGGAGAATCTCGCCCGAGTCCTGCTCAAAGAGGCCCATGATGATCTTCGATAGCGTTGTCTTGCCAGATCCGCTCTCTCCAACCAGGGCCAGTGTCTCACCCTCGAAAAGGGTCAGAGACACACCACGGAGCACGGAACATGAATCAAAGGACATGCCGAGATTTCGGATCTCGAGCAGGGGCACAATGCCGCCTCGATGACAGGCAATTAACCTCTCATCTATTTCTCTTAGCTGCGGCACCAGGCAATTGCAGATCTCAATTGCCTGGGTGCAGCGCTCGTGGAAAGGGCAGCCATCGAGGCCCTGAGCCATTCTACCCGGTATGCCCTGAAGATCTCGGGTCGTGGTCATCCCCGGATAAGAGCGGATCAGGCCGCGAGTGTAAGGATGGCGGGGATTTGTCACCATCTCCTCTGTTCGGCCTATCTCCACGATCCTGCCTGCGTATAGAACCGCCATCTTCTGCGTGAGGGCTCTTGCCATGGAGATATCATGGGTTATCACCAGCGATATCCTGCAGTTGATAACAGACCTGAAAAGCTTCAAAATATCAGCCTTGGTCAGGGCATCCAGGGATGCAGTGGGCTCGTCTAGTATCAACACATCCGGATCATTGGCCAGTGCCATAGCAATGAGCACCCTCTGGCGCTCTCCGCCGCTGAGCTGGTGAGGATATGCCAGGGCTTTGTTTTCATTCAGGCCCACTGACATGAGGAGCTTCAAAACGGCTGCCTTGATATTTTTTCGGCTCTGGCCGTGATGAACGAGGATCGCTTCTGCTATCTGGTCATCGATCCTACAAACGGGATCAAGAGCATCCTCTGTGTTCTGGAAAACCATGGCAAGCTCCTTGCCCCGCAGATTCCTAAAATCATCCTCAGAGATCTTTAAAAGGTTTCTTCCGTTGAATAAGATCTCACCCGAGACAGATCCGCTGACAAGGCCCATGATAGAAAGACCCAGTGTCGTCTTTCCAGCTCCAGATTCTCCCACGAGTGCAATAGACTCCCTTTCATCGAGTTCAAGGTCTATTCCTCGCAAGATCTCTGTCTCTCCAAAAGAGGTCTTGAGTCCAATTATTTTCAGCATCAACCCTCCCTCCTGAGAAGATTCCCCTTTAGCCTGGGGTTCATAGCAGTCTCCAGGCTAAATCCGATGAAGCTGAGGCCCATCAGGGTTAAAGAAAGGGCAAGGCCAGTTGGTAGCAGCCACCACTGCCAGACATCCAGATATGTGAAAGCCAGGGCCTGGTGCATCATCTTTCCCCAGCTTATCATTGTTGGGTCTGAGACGCCAAGGAAGGCAAGACCTGCTTCCATGAATACCGCCCTCCTGGCATCCTGAATCATCATTGCGAAGACAATTGGAGAGAGATCTGGAAGTATGTGGTTTGCAAGGATCTGCCTTCTGCCTGACCCAAAAGTTAGAGCTGCTGAGATATGCATTCTTTCGATTAGCGAGAGGCTTTGGGAGCGAACAATCCTCGCTCCACCCGGCCAGAAGAATGCTGATAAGAGCAATATCAAGAGCATCAGGCTGGGCCGAAGATATGCCGCTACCAGGATCATCACAATGATAGTGGGAATAGAGGTCAATGCATCCACGACTCTCATCCAGAAGGTTTCATACAGGCCGCCCATGAGTGCGGATGTGGCACCGATGAAAACGCTCAAGGAGGCGGAGAGGACGGCGACAGCGACTGCAACCGCAAGAGAGGTTCGAGCTCCATATAGAAGCCTGCTCCAGATATCCTGGCCCATGGAATCGGTTCCAAGCAAATGGCCGGACGATGGTCGCATGAAAATCTGGCCGGTATAGTCATCCGGAGAATTTGCACATAAGAGGGGCGCAAAAGCCGCCATGAGGAAGATCGCAGCCAGCATGACAAGCCCGATACGGGCCAATGGATCAAAAAAAAGCTCTCGCATGGGATTAATGTGCATATTTCACCCTCGGGTCAAGCCTTTTGTAGAGAAGATCGACGAGAAGATTTGCAGTGAGCACGGCAATGGTCACTATCAGCAATATTCCCTGGATCAGAGGATAGTCCCGGGCGTCGAGGGCTGAATTTAGCAACGATCCTAGACCTGGATAAGAGAAAATGATCTCGATAAAAAGGGCTCCTGTGAATAGATGAGGTATGCGCAGCCCTGTAGCAGTAGTCACCGGCAGCAGGCAATTTCTTCCGGCATGGGAGTATTTGATACATAAATCCGAGCAGCCTTTAGCCCTGGCAGTGAGTATGAATGATTCTCCTAAGAGAGTGACGATCGTGTTCCTGGTCAAAAGATAGACTGCGCCAAGTTGCACTGCCACCAGAGAGGCAAGTGGAAGGATTAGATGCATAAGAGCATCCAGAAGGTAATCGAGGCCTTTGAGACCTGCATAAGGTGTCACCGCCCCTGAGAGCGGTGCCATGTTCAGACTGACACCGAAGATGAGGAGCAATATGATGCCCACAAAGAAATCCGGAAAGCCGCTGAGAAACATAAGGCCCGCGACAAGACACCGGTCCAATGTTGCACCGCGCTGCCAGCCTGATTCGATCCCAAGTATTATGCCGAGGGCTGTCGCAATTATCAGAGCAAGGCCCGTGAGGAGCAGTGTCCAGGGCAGTGCACCCATAATGACGCTTGAGACCTGGGTCCTATAGTAGTAGGAGAAGCCCAGGTCGCAATGCAGGAGATTGATGACATAGGCCAGGAGCTGGTCGGTCCAGCTTCTGTCCAAAGCAAATTCTCTGATCAAAGAAGCCTCCATTTGCGGGGTCATGGCCACCAGGGCCTCATCGCCGTAGATGGCGTGCAGCGGGTCGCCGGGCATCATGCGTGGCAGAATGAAGTTCAATGCGAAGATAACAGCCAAAGCTATTATGTAGTTGAGAATGCTTGTGCGGCTATTTTGCTCCCGATTCATTCTCCTGCCATTCTCCCTACGCCGGTTTGAGTCCTCTTTTTGCTCTCGGATTGCCAGGCGATCCTGGCCTCTGGAATGCAATCTATCTCAGCCGAGTAAGGTTTGATATCCAGCAAGACGGAGCCGTCGAGGGCGTCCATGCCCGATACTTTCAAACGCCTTTCATGTACGCCCAGCAGTTTTACAATATCCAGGGCGATGAGGTTGGGCCTGCTGGGTGAGCGAGTGGCGAAGACGCCATGCTCCCGGCCATCATGAGGGGGCGTGGCAGAGAGCCTGTTTCTGTCAGCTTTGTGCAGCCAGAAGAGAACGAAAAGATGCGTGCACAGCTCTATATCCTTAAGTCCGGGAGAGTATTCGGGAAAGAGCTCAATCTCGCAAATCTCCGAAGAAAGCCTGCCCTGACGCGGAATATCCTCTCTTTTCCGATAAGGGGTGTGAATCACTCCAATAGGCCAGAGATTGATTGGGCCAATTTCTTCTGCCATACAGCTATCACATCTTAATTTTATTCATGACGATGTGCAATTTTATTGCATTATTCAATCATAATATCTGCATCAAGCATATCAAAAAGGGTGATTGCAGGTCCTTTCGGACCGCAGTCTCTATTTTGAAGGCTCATACAAAAACCATCTTATTCATGGGCGATGGAACTCCGCTTCCGACTCCTCCGTAGGTATAGTAGAAGGTCACCTTATCGTTCGAAGCCCAGTAGGAGTTGGTGTAGTA
>CABMDX010000146.1 GCA_902385025.1 uncultured archaeon
AAAAGCGCCTCAGAGGCCTCCAGGAATTTTATGTTCAGAGTCTCCTCGACCACCTCATGCTGGTCATAGTAGAGAGCGGCAGAGCAGACAGTCCCCCCTCCTGCGCCTTCGGTCATCATGATAACATCACCAGGCTCTGCATCCTTTCGGGGCGTGAGCCTCTCTGAGACGCCCACCGCGCCCACACACCCGGTAAGCCGATCGCCGATGACCATGTCCCCGCCAATGCGCAGAGTGCTGCCGGTGATCAACGGAACCCCAATTAGCTCTGAGACGGTGGCAATGCCTGCAATGTGATCGAAGAGCTTGGCCACATCACCGTCGTCTGCCAGGTGAACGTCTGAGAGAAGAGCGACGGGCCTTGCGCCCATCACATAGACGTCACGCAGAGCTGCCCTGGTAACATGAAAGCCTGCGAGAAAAGGATAATCGCTGAGGCGGGAATGCATCCCATCCACAGTCACAGTTATGTACTGTCCCTGGGCCTTGACCACACCCGAATCGTCCAGTTGCCGGGAGTCAACGACGGCACCGGTGCGACCGATGACCTCAGCAATCTTGGTATGGGTATAAAAGTCGCCTGAGCCTCGCGAGCCCACTCCAAAGTCGCCCATGCTAACGCGTGAATTCTCCAGCTCGAAGACATCTCCCCGGGGATGCAGCGTTGCCTTTGCCTCCTGCAACACTGCTTCTGCCAGCATTTCCGCTTTTGCCTCGGATATCTCCTTTACCTCTCGAATCAGGTTGATAAGCTTGGACTTGATTTCCGGATCGTTTCTGTTCAGACCTCTCTTGGCAAACCCTTCCAGATCCATGCCTGCCCAATTAATCCTGCCCCTAGAAAAGTTCATCTCCTGGCAAAGAGCCTCTCGAGCTGTGCCTGGTCTATTGTCACCATAACCGGCCTTCCGTGAGGGCAGGTGAGCGGATTGTGCACAATCCAAGCTCCTCTATGAGGCTCTTCATCTGCACCATGGATAGCTCCTTTCCCGATTTTATGGAGCCCTTGCAGGCCAGGAGCTTGAGAATATCATCCCTGTTACTCGAGCCAGGTGCTACCTTTCCCTGCCTGAATAGATCTCTCAAGACATCATGCACGGCCTCGGCGCTCTCAAGCCTTGCACCCAGAGCCGGCACACTCCTGACGCTATAGGTATTTCCCCCAAAGGGATATATCTCAAAGCCGATGGCCTCAAGCGTCTCCTGCCAGGTGGAGAGCATGACCTGCTCGCTCGCCGAAAGCTCAATTGCGACCGGCTCAGCCAGCTCCTGCTTGATTTTTCTATTGCGGTAGCGCTCACAAAGTCGCTCGAAGCGTATGCGCTCCGCTGCAGCATGCTGATCAACAAGCACGAGGCCCGCCTCACCCTCCGCCACTATGTAGAGCCTTAAAACCTGGCCGAGGATTTTCAGCCGCATCGGCTCTCTCTTCGCTATGGATGGCCTCTCTTCCACCTCCGGATCCTGCAAGGGAAGGGTTTGCTGCTGGCAGCTTTGAGCGGTGTCTGCCAATGTGTGCAGGTCACAGGAAGCGCTTTTGTCAGGCGAAAGCACAGTGGCAGGCTTGGCAGCTCTCTGAAGGGCTTGTGACACTGCGTCAGTTAGGGCCTGGCAAATTACTTCCTCGTGCAGCAAACGTATCTCTATTTTTGCCGGATGAACATTCACATCCACTAATCCCGGCTCAATTTTCAGGGAAATGACAGCCACAGGACTCTTTCCCAGAGGAATGATATTTCGGTAAGCCTCCCTCAGAGCCTGCAACAGCGCCCGGGAATAGACTGCCCGCCCGGTGACGAAGATGAAGACCCGGTCAGGGCTGCTGCGTGTGCAAAGAGGCCCTCCGGCAACGCCCTCCAGGCACCAGCCGCGCCCTTCCGCTTGCAAGGGAAACATCGCCCTCAGGGTATTCAGGCCGAAGATATTCAGAAGCGCTTTGTTCCAGTTGTCAGATCTTGCGGACTTGAAAAGGGAACGCTTGCCTCCGAAGAGCTCAAAAGCAACCCTGTAATTGATGAGGCTCATCTCTGAGATCGTATCGAGAATATGCACCGTTTCAGCTTCTTTTCCTTTGAGATGCTTTCTTCTGGCCGGTACATTAGAAAATAGATCCCAAACCGTTATGATAGTACCAACAGGGCATCCGATCTCTTTTGTTTGCACCACTTTTCCATTCTCTAGAAGCAGGTACATGCCGGAGATGGCTCCGCGCGTCTTTGTGCGCACCTCAACGCTGCGTGAGACGCTGGCGATGCTAGCCAGGGCTTCTCCCCGAAAGCCCAGAGTCGAAATATTCTCCAGATCATTTGCGTCCCGGATCTTGGAGGTGGCATGCTTTTGAAAGGCAAGAAAGAGATCCTCTGGCTCGATGCCGCAGCCATCGTCAGTGACCCTGATGAGGCTCTTGCCCCCGTCTTCGATCTCGATTTGCACCCTGCTGGCCCCGGCATCGATGGAGTTTTCCACCAGCTCCTTGACTGCCGATGCTGGCCGCTCGATGACCTCGCCTGCCGCGATCTTGTTGATCGTATCAGCATCTAAAAGCCTAATTTTGGCCATCTTTCTCTCTAAGACTCTTTTGATATTCGGCCAGACGGTTCAATGCTTCGCGCGGTGTGAGAGCGTCCACATCCAGCACTCGGATCTCCGCCAGGATGGGGTCCTCCTTTTGGGGCTGCAGGATCTTTCCGTCGCTTGCGGGAGACTCGAAGAATATGAGCTGGGTGTACCGCGATGATTTCCTGGGCTTCTTGTCCCTGGAGAGAGGCTCTATTACCGCCTCTTTCTCGATCTCCTTCAGGATCTCGTCCGCCCTTTTCGTCACGGCTGCAGGCACTCCAGCCAGGCGCGCGACGTGCACTCCATAGCTTTTATCAGTTGCACCAGGAACAACCGTTCGCAGGAACGTGATGTTTCCCTTCTCCTCCTTTACGGCAATGCTATAGTTTCGGACACCAGGCAGCATGCCTTCAAGTTGCGTGAGCTGGTGGTAGTGAGTGGCAAAGGCAGCCCTGCATTTGATGATATTGTGAAGGTATTCGGAGATGGCCCAGGCGAGGGACAGACCATCGAAGGTGGAGGTTCCCCTTCCCACCTCATCGAGCAGCACCAGGCTGTCTTCTGTGGCGCTGCTAAGGATGTTTGCGATCTCAAGCATCTCAACCATGAAGGTGCTCTGGCCGGCGGAGAGATCGTCATAAGCACCTACGCGTGTGAAGATGCGATCCTGCAGAGAAAGAGATGCAAAGCTTGCCGGGACAAACGATCCTATCTGAGCCATGATGGAGGAGAGAGCTATCTGGCGCATGAAGGTGGATTTGCCGGCCATGTTGGGGCCGGTGAGGATGATAAGCCGATTGTGACCTTTATCCAGCAGGACGTCGTTGGGCACAAATCCGCCTCGCATGGCCCTGTCCAGAACCGGATGCCTGCAGGCACGCAGGAAGAGCTTTCCCTCGGTATTAAACTCGGGCTTGACAAGGGAATTTTCCGCGGCAACTGTCGCCAGAGCCTGCAAGACATCCAGTTCTGCAATTGCTGATGCTCTTTCCTGAATGGATCTCGCCTTGGCGGCTATTTCATCACGCACACGCCCGAATATCTCCTGCTCCAAAGAAATGGACCTCTCCTCAGCAGAAATAACCTTGGCCTCCATCTCTTTGAGCTCCGGTGTGATGAAACGCTCAGCATTGGCCATGGTCTGCTTGCGAATATAATTCTCAGGAACCAGCTGCAAATTTGCCCGCGAAACCTCCAGATAATAGCCGAAGACATTGTTATAAGCAATCTTGAGCGATTTGATGCCGGTTCGCGCCTTTTCAGAGCTCTCCAGACGGCTGATCCAGCCCTTTCCATCGCGCAGAATCTCACGGAGCTGATCGATCTCCCGGTCGTAGCCGTCTTTGACAACGCCTCCATCCCTCAGGTGAGTTGGAGGATCGTCAACTATTGATTTTTCAATCAAGGCCACAATATCGTCCAGAGGAGAGAGACCCCGCTCCAGCTCTCTGAGATAGGGGCTTAGGACATTATGCAGGGCTTTTTGCAGAAGCGGAAGCCTCTGCAGTGTGCTCCTCAGCACTATCAGCTCTTTG
>CABMDX010000147.1 GCA_902385025.1 uncultured archaeon
AGCATGCTCCGTGCCTTCTTCAGAGATGAAGTCAGGTACAAGAAGGAGTACTGGCAGATGTACTGGGAAATCAGGCCCGGCACATACCTCGCAGGTGATAAAGCCACCAAGGACAAGGATGGATACTTCACCATCCAGGGCAGGATCGACGATGTGCTGAAGGTAGCAGGTCACAGAATTTCCAACGCTGAGGTCGAGTCTGCGCTGGTTTCTCATCCCAAGGTTGCCGAGGCAGCCGTCATCGGCAAGCCCGATGAGGTCAAGGGCGAGGTCATTGTAGCATTCGTCATCCTCAGAACAGGAAACGAGGAGAGCGAGGACCTGAAGAAGGAGCTGGCCAAACACGTCCGCTCTGTGCTCGGTCCAGTCGCCTACCCGGAGGTCGTCTACTTCGTCAAGGATGTCCCCAAGACCCGGTCCGGCAAGATCATGCGCCGTGTCATCAAGGCCAAGGCTCTTGGAAACCCCACGGGCGATATCTCCGCACTCGCCAATCCAGAGTCCGTTGACGCCATCCCGCTCATCAAGTAAGCGGGAACTATCCCTTTTTTTAGCGCGATATTATCCGGATTTACCAGAGCGGATCTCTTCTTTGGGCCTTTCTTTCTGGCGTTTATCAGCACTTTTCACTATATTTCACTAAAATTAATGAATGAACTGTCTCAACCTAAACAAAGTTATAATCAATTCTAAAGAAAGATGGTTGTTAGTGAAAAATCATTATTATGAACGATCATTATGATTTCTATCACGACAACTTTATAAATGATCAGGTAGGTTTTGGACCGATGTTTCCCGAACCTTCCGCGCTTTGTCGGATGATGGTCAGAACATTGGCGAAAGACAGGGATGAGAATGATTCTTCACAAATAGGTCTGGCCATCTCGGGAAGGGAAGCACTTGATCTTAAGGAGGTATGAAATTGGCTGACACAGCAAAAACGTCTGCTCTGCAGGAAGAAACCAGGATTTTCAACACCCCGCAGTGGATAGTTGAGCACTCCAATGCATTTCAGTGGATGAAGAAGAAGGGCTTCAAGACTGAGATGGAAATGCGCAAGTGGTGCTCAGATAATTACATTGACTTCTGGGATGAGATGGCTCAGACCTATGCTGATTGGTACAAGCCCTACACCCAGGTTCTTGACGAATCCGGCAAGCCCTACTTCAAGTGGTTTACCGGCGGCAAGATCAACGTGGCCTACAATGCCGTAGACAGGCATGCCAAGTCCGCAAACCGCAACAAGGTAGCCTACTACTTCATCGGCGAGCCGGTGGGCGACAACAGGACCATCACCTACTACGAGCTCTACAGAGAGGTCAACAAGATGGCCAATGCTCTCAAGAGCGTTGGTGTAGAGAAGGGAGACAGAGTTGTCGCATACCTCCCAATGATCCCTGAGCTGCCCATCACCATGCTTGCCTGCGCCAAGATCGGAGCCATTCACACCATCGTGTTCTCCGGATTCTCCTCCGGCGGCCTGAACAGCCGTGTGAACGATGCCGAGGCCAAGGTTGTCGTCACTGCTGACGGCTTCTACAGGCGCGGAAAGCCACTGCCACTCAAGCCCAATGTGGATGAGGCCTTGAAGACTGCCCCCTCCGTCAAGAAGGTAGTAGTTGTCAAGAGAACCGGCGTATCCGTTCCCATGACCGAGGGACGCGATGTCTACTATAATGATTTCGTAGCCGGCCAGTCCGCCCAGTGCGAGACCGCCCAGCTCGACCCAGAGGACAGGCTGTTCATTTTGTACACCTCCGGAACCACCGGCAAGCCCAAGGGTATTGAGCATGCCCATGGTGGATATGCCGTCTGTCCAGCCCAGACAACCTCCTGGGTGCTGGATGTCCACGATGATGATGTCTTCTGGTGCACAGCAGACTGCGGATGGATCACCGGACACAGCTACGTGGTCTACGGCCCACTGTGCCTTGGTGCCTCCAGCATTCTGTATGAGGGCTCTCCAGACTTCCCCGATCTGGGACGCTGGTGGTCCATCATTGAGCAATACGGCGTCTCCGTATTCTACACCGCACCCACCGCCATCAGGATGTTCATGAAGACCGGTGAGGCCTTCGTGAAGAAGTACGACCTGTCCACCGTCAGAATTCTGGCATCTGTGGGCGAGCCACTGAACCCTGAAGCCTACATGTGGTTCAGGAAGAACATCGGCGCCGACCAGGCACCCATCATCGATACCTGGTGGCAGACTGAGACCGGATGCCACGTCATCGCCCCACTGGCCATGACACCCGAGAAGCCCGGATCAGTTACCTTCCCATTGCCGGGAATGAACACTGATATCTACGATGAGGATGCCAATTCCGTGCCACTCGGCTACGGCGGCAACATCGTCCAAAAGGCTCCCTGGCCGTCCATGCTCCGTGCCTTCTTCAGAGATGAAGTCAGGTACAAGAAGGAGTACTGGGACATGTACTGGCAGATCAAGCCCGGCACCTACCTCGCAGGCGACAAGGCCACCCGCGACAAGGATGGCTACTGGTGGATCCAGGACAGAATCGATGATGTGCTGAAGGTAGCAGGACACAGAATCTCCAACGCTGAGGTCGAGTCCGCCGCAGTATCTCACCCCAAGGTCGCAGAGGCAGCCGTAGTCGGCCAGCCCGATGAGGTCAAGGGCGAGAAGATCGTGGCCTTCGTCATTCTCAAGGATGGCGTTGCCGAGGCAGAGGAACTCAAGAAGGAGATCTCCACCCACGTCCGCAAGGTACTGGGCCCAGTCGCTTACCCTGACAAGGTCTACTTCGTCAAGGATGTCCCCAAGACCCGGTCCGGCAAGATCATGCGCCGTGTCATCAAGGCCAAGGCCCTTGGAAAGGAGACCGGAGACCTGTCTGCTCTGGCCAACCCAGAGTCTGTAGAGAATATCCCACGCATTGACCTGTAAGTGGGATATCACCCTCCCTTTTTTGATTGTATTTCTCGCTTTTTCCAATCGCTCTTCCTAAACTCAGTATAATTATCACCATTAACGCTATAATTTGGCTTTTTCTGATAAAAAAGATTATAGAATGGAAAATTATGGTATAAATCTAGCTTAAACGACCATTAAGGATGATTTAGTTTAAAAGCATAAATGTCATCATAATTAGAGCGCGACAAATTTATATCAGGAGAATGAAGCCTGATTTAGATGTCAAAAAGGCATTTGAATGTCTGATGAAATTAGTTATGAAAAAATAAGAACAAAATAAGATACAAATGCCAAATAAATTGTAAAGAATGTAAGGCGATTTAAAATGGCTGATGAAAAATCGGATAAGTCTGTTCCGGCCCTTGATCAGGGTCTGTATTATCCACCCCGAGATCTCGTCTTGAACTCCAATGTCTGGAAATGGATGAAGGCGAAGGGACTGAAGTCAGAGAGTGAATTGCGACAATGGTGCTCCAGGAATTACGTCCAGTTCTGGGACGAGATGGCTACGAGCTATGCTGATTGGTTTGAGCCGTACAAGCAGACCTTGCAATGGAAGGCGCCCTTTGCCAAGTGGTTCATGGGCGGCAAGATTAATGTGGCTTATAATGCCGTGGATAGGCATGCGCACACCTGGCGACGCAATAAGCTGGCCTACATTTTCGTGGGAGAGCCCGTGGGCGATGTACGGAAGATCACTTATTACGAGCTATATCGGGAAGTCAATAGATTCGCCAATGCCCTGAAGAGCGCGGGCATAAAGAGAGGCGATCGTGTGGGCATCTATCTGCCCATGATTCCCGAGCTCCCAATAGCCATGCTCGCCTGCGCCAAGATCGGAGCCATTCATGTAGTAGTATTCTCAGGATTTTCCGCCGTGGCCGTTCGTGACAGGCTAGAGGATTGCCAGCCCAAGATACTGGTTACCTGCGACGGCTCCTATCGCCGTGGCAAGCCCCTTGCCACCAAGCCTCAGGCCGATGAGGCCATTTCCGGCCTAAATTGCATTGAGAAGGTAGTAGTAGTAAAGAGGAACGGCATGGAGACTGCCATGACTGCAGGTCGGGATGTCTGGTACGACGAGTTTGTGTCAGGCAAGTCCGGTTCCTGCGAGACCCTTCCAATGGACTCTGCCGATCCGCTCTTCATCCTCTACACCGCTGGAGCCGCGGGCAAGCCGCGCGGCATAGTGCACACTCATGGAGGCATAAGCGTCGGCCCAGCCTTCACCACATCCTGGGTCTTTGATATTAAGGATACAGATGTCTACTGGTCTACCGCAGATATCGGATGGATCACCGGACACAGCTACATAGCCTACGGCCCGCTGTGCCTTGGCGCAACAAGCATCATGTACGAGGGCTCTCCCGATTATCCGGATTTCGGACGCTGGTTCCAGATCATTGAGGACTACGGGGTTTCTGTGATCTACACAGCTCCGACAGCCATAAGGATGTTCATGAACGAGGGCCCATCTTGGCCCCAGAAGTATGACCTTGGGACTGTCCGGCTCATGGGCTCAGTGGGCGAAGCCATGAACCCTGATGCCTTCGTATGGTGGAGGCAGCATGTTGGCGGCGGATTTGCGCCCATCATGGATACCTGGTTCCAGAGCGAGACCGGCTCCCAGGTCATTGCACCTCTGCCAATCACTCCTCTCAAGCCTGGCTCGCCATCCTTCCCGCTGCCAGGATATAATGCTGAGGTCGTAGACGACAACGGCCTGCCCGTCCAGGCAGAGCAGGTGGGAAATATCCTCCTGACAAGCCCCTGGCCATCCATGCTCAGGGAGATCTACAAGGATCCAGCCAAGTATAATGAGACCTACTGGGCCGCTTTTCCTGGCAAATATCTCTCAGGGGATAAGGCCAGAGTTGACAAGGACGGCTATATCTGGGCGCTGGGACGCGGAGACGATGTCCTCAAGGTGGCAGGCCATAGAATCTCCAATGCCGAGGTTGAGGCATCTGCAGAAAAGCATCCCCTGGTCGCTGCTGCGGCAGTTGTTGGCAAGCCGGATAAGGTAAAGGGCGAAAGCATTGTAGTATTCGCTGTGCTAAAGCCTGATGCCACGGGAGATGCCGCATTGCAGAAGGATATTAAAAATTTCGTGCGCAAGACTCTTGGCCCCATCGCCATACCCTCGGATGTCATATTCATCTCCGAGATTCCCAAGAACAAGGCTGGAAAGCCTGCGCGCCCCCTGATAAAGGCCAAAGCCCTCGGCCAGCCGCTGGGAGATACATCGGCGGTTACAAATCCCAAGGCGCTTGATCAGATCCCGCTCGTGGTCTAGAAGTTGGGCGATATCTTTTTCTTTTTTTGGTTGTATCCTCTGCATGCAGTCAGATGGAGACACATTCCGCCATATTTATTTATAATATATTTATCTTACAATAGTGATCTGTTACCTTCTCTGAAAAATGATCCTGCAATCTCGGTTCAAAAGGTGGATTGGTGGATATTTTCTCGCTTTTGGATGGAATGCCGAAGGGAAATGAAAAATACTAAGAGATCAGAACCAATCTAAAAAAAATGGGAAAATCCAAGGATCCAATCAACCAGGTCTATAAGTGACAGTGGCGTGGAGACTCAAACTGCAGATCAGCGGTGCGGTGACATTCTAAGATGACGAATGAACCTGAAGGCCAATCTGGGCCCTCGAATTCTTCGGATCATGCCATAGGTACAATCGCAAAGAAGAGCACATGGCCGATCTACTATTCCAAAGCGCGCATAGTAGCTGTAGCCATTCTCGTATTATATCTGAGCATTTGGTATCTTCTAAAAGATGATCCCTGGAACAATCTCGTTTTTTCCGATCTCGCCTCCTTTGCAGTCGATTGCCTGGCAGCAATCTGTCTCTTTTTTGCTGCCTATGTATCGAAGAGATTGGATCGAAAATTTTACCTTGGCTGGATACTACTGTTCTTCTCCCAGCTCTCATACTCCGTAGGTGACGGCATCTGGACTTATCTTGAAGTCGTCCTTCATCAGAGCCCTTCACCCTCGATTGGTGATGTTTTCTTCCTCATGGCCTATCCATTCTTCCTGGCCGGAGCTATGGCGTTGCCTTCTGCGCATTTCAGCCCACGCGAGAGGATCAAGCTTCTGCTGGATACCAGCATCGTATTGATTGCATCCATCATAATCTATTGGTCCCTTATAATCGGCCCCACCATCGAGGAGAACTCAGGTGCCGATGTATTCACCATGTTCCTGGCAGTAGCCTATCCAGTTATGGACCTTGTGCTCCTATTCGCCCTGATTGAGCTGGTCTTCAGAAGGCAGGGAATCTCTGGCTTCAAGCCCTTTTTCTTTCTGGGCGGCTTTTGTGCAGCGAGCATCATTACGGATGCGATCTACATGCGCGGATCCCTGGCGAACACTTATGTGTCAGGAGATTTGCTGGACTCCGGGTGGATCATAGCTTCTTTGATGATAGGCCTTGCGGGAGTATCTCATATCGATATTATAACATCCGGCAAGTATGAGAATTATTCAGAATATGAACCTCGTTATGGCCAGTTGACATGGCCACTTTATCTTCCTTATCTGAGTGTAGGAGGAGCATTTGCGTTGCTGGTTTGGAGCCACAATAATCCTCTTCCCCTCTCATTTTATCCGCTCGCATTGGCTGTAGCCAGTATCATTTGCCTTGTAATCACCCGTCAGATCCTGGTCATGCAAGAAAATGCCATTCTCTATAAAGAAGCAAAGGATGAGATTTCCGAGCGAAAAGTTGCTCAAAACGAGATTTCAAGGCTCAATGAAGAGCTTGAGGAGAGAGTTTTGGCGCGCACTTTCCAGCTTGAGGCCGCAAATATGGATCTGCAAAAGGCCAAGGAGCAGGCGGAATCCGCTACCAGAGCCAAGTCCGAGTTTCTAGCGAATATGAGCCATGAGATACGCACACCCATGAATGCGGTCATAGGCATGACAGAACTGTTGAACCAAACAGATTTGAAGCCTGAGCAGCTTGATTATTTGGAGACAATTAAAAGCAGCGGAAATTCATTGCTGGCTATAATTAACGATATTCTTGACATATCCAAGATCGAGGGTGGAAAACTTGAGCTATCAAGCGAGCCTTTCGACCTCAGAGGCTGCATTGAGGGTTCGCTGGATCTGGTGGCGGCAAAAGCTGCGGAGAAGGAGCTGGAACTGGCATACATCATGGATGAAAATACCCCGAATAACCTGGTGGGCGACATAACCCGGCTACGGCAGATCCTCGTAAATCTCCTGGGCAATGCAGTAAAGTTCACCGAAAAGGGAGAAGTGGTTCTTTATGTGAGTTCATCCTTTAGGGATAGTAGTAATATTGAGTTTCATTTTATCATTCGAGATACGGGAATAGGCATAACAGAGGAGAGCCGACGCCAGCTATTTCAGCCGTTCGCTCAGGTCGACTCCTCCATAACTCGGAACTACGGAGGGACGGGCCTCGGGCTTGTCATAAGCAAGCGCCTTGTGGAAAAGATGCATGGCAGAATCTGGGTAGAAAGTGAGCCTGGCAAAGGCAGCACATTTCACTTCACCATCATTGCAAAGGAGGCTTTGGATCATGGAGCCCTTGCGGATAAATTATCGCTTCTTTCTGGCAAGAGCATTCTCATTGCAGAAAAAAATGATGCGGTCAGAAGCATGCTAAAAGGGGCCGTTTTATCCTGGGGCATGAATGTATCGGATTATGCCAATGCAAAGTCATCGCTGATGGCACTGGAGAGTGCAGAATACGATTTTGTGGTCCTGGATGCAGTCCAGTCCGATATGGAGGTGGCATCCATGATCGAGATGATCAAATCCGGCAGGAATAGCAAAAAATCTTTGATAATACTGAGTCACATCGGACATGAATCCCCGAGAGACTCATCGATTTCTGGAAGGCTCACAAAGCCCGTCAAGCCCCTCCAGCTTCATAATATGCTAATTCGTCTTCTCCAGCCGCAGACCAGTCCAAGAAGAGAGGCTTCAAAAATCCCTCTCAGTACTCTGCCAGTGGAAGCGTATTCAAATTTGCGAATTTTGCTGGCAGAAGACAATTCCGTGAATCAGAAGGTCGCCTTAAGCATGCTCAGGCATATGGGGTACAGAGCAGATGTCGCATCCAATGGCTTTGAGGTCCTGCGGGCTCTGGAGCGCCAGTCCTACGATGTGGTGCTAATGGATGTGCAGATGCCTGAGATGGATGGCCTGGAGGCCACGAGGCGCATAAAAGAGCAATTGCCTTTGGGCCGCCA
This sequence comes from uncultured archaeon, assembly GCA_902385025.1. Taxonomy (GTDB): domain Archaea; phylum Halobacteriota; class Methanosarcinia; order Methanotrichales; family Methanotrichaceae; genus Methanothrix. The sequence goes on from CABMDX010000147.1 coordinate 8,179, forward strand.
GCCCTGCATAATTGCCATGACCGCCCATGCCCTGGAGGGAGATCGAGAGATATGCCTGAAGAGCGGCATGGACGAGTACATCAGCAAGCCGATCAGGATGGAAGAGCTGCAAAGGGCGCTGGAGAAATGTGCCGATGCCACGAAAAATTAGAGCCAGGATAAGCTGTTGTGGCCTCTCCTAGCTTTTGCCATTTGCGATATTCTGGACTATCTGCCTGATCTCCGGTTTCTTCAGCATCTCTCGCAGCTTTTCCTCTAGCAGCGCTGCCAATGCCTTCTCGTCAGCTTCCTTCGTATTTCTTCTGTTGGGATCCGGTTCAAACGAGCTCGAATTGGTCTGATCCTCTGAAAATATCTTGAGCTGCTTGATGAATATCGGCTTTTTGCCATCAGCTATTCTCTGGAGGGATTTCTTCAATTCATCTCTTAAGCCGCCCCTTTCGTAGAAGTAATGTCTGAGATATCCTTTGGTGAGATCCGAATATCCCAGGAAATCGATGATATTTGCATCATTATTATCGATATAGTCGATCGCTGATGCAATGACATCGTAGATCCGAGACTCAAAGCTCAGATCTTTTTTATTCTCCTTTTTATTCTGCTCACCGGGTGTGCCTCCATAGGGATTTCGCAGGAGGATCAGGATATCATCGCTAGATCCGTTGCCAAGCTTCCTATAAATCTTGGCGTTTGAACGTTCAATTCCTGTCAAATCCTCTATTGCAGAAGCTATTGCATCTGCCTTGACGTAGCCTCTTGTGAAAACATAAGCCCTGTCTGCCCGTGATGGTGTGCATGGAAACAGTCTGCCTTCTTCGCTCAAAGCATGCTCTACCAGCGATCGCTCGCCGCCATTGGATCCACTCCGTTTATAATAGCATGGAACAAGAATTGGTGGCAGCAGGAATTTGAGGCCGTCCTCATCTGTGATCACATCATCTAGATCGGCATCCCAAAACACTCTCTTCATGGCAGGGGCGTCATCTTGCAGCTTTGCACCTGGATAATTCCTGAGATCAAGCAGAGGCTTCATGCAGCTATAAATGGTGTTGTCCATGGCACCGAAGTTCCCCAGGCATCTGTTTTTTAGAATCTCATTGTCAATTATGATAAGAGCATCTATTCCCTCGCCAGCAGGCTTTGTGAGGAGATCGTACAGGGCAATGGTTGCACCAAGATTTCTCTGCCCTGCGCCAGCTTTTCGTGCATCCTCTCCTTTCTCGGTGAGAATGCCAAGCGAGAATATGGGAAAGACTTTCTCTTCTCTTCTGACATAGCTGGTTATAGGATTGATAAAGCCGGTGCCAGTACCGCCGCCAAGCGATGCCAGGAAGAGAATGCTGTCGCAGAGCTTTTTTTGCATCTTTCCGCTGCAAGAGTCTCCTCTGTTATTCATGGAAAGAGACATTGAACCGAGGACGGATGCAATCTTCTTGCGAGTGGGGTTTTTATCCTTGCTATCGGCAAATGCAGCCGATGCAGCAAAATTCATCTCTGTCTTCCGGCCTAAAACCGTAAAGGGCCTGATCCCCACCTTCCACATATAGCCTGGAAGCGGATTGTCCTCCTGATTGAACTCTTTTCTCGCCATTTCTTTTACTTTTTCAAGCTCGAATACCTCAAAGATGCCTTTTAAATACTCAGCACGCCTATCGTAGCCCTGTGCCTTGAGGTCAAATCCATATGTATTCTTGATCCATATCTTTAGCGGAGAATCGGCAGAGATCATTCCATGGCATATAAGATATCCTGGATACATTCCCTCATCCAAATTGCCAAAATAGGTCTGATCCTGGGTATCCTGAGTTGCCGAGTCCAGCCATACGCCTTTTGCATCTCCAAATGCAAGGTGCTCTCCCAAGGGTGCTACAGGCAGGTGCACATCCTGCGTTTCCAGGAACTTTTTCAATATATTGCCGCCGGCACCACCGATTCCAACTACCATTGGCTTCATCTAGTCACCTCTTTGAGGCTGAATATTATCGGCATCATCATCAGGATCAAAGGAAGAATCAGGGTGATATATCCCACGATCCAGATCAGATTCCAGGATTGCACGTCTGCTTGCGGATATACCGTCCCGAGGTATATCGACATCGCTATAGATATCATGAGAAGCGGCAAAGTGAAATAAACCATAAGCGCCTTGATATTTCTGGATACAATGTAATAGCTATAGATCTTTGGGATAGTGAAGGCCAACAATGCGGTAATGATCATGACTGCCAGGCCGAAGACAATCAGGCCGTATTCACTGGATGCGATCTGAATCGCCTGGAAGTAGTACCAGGGAAATGTCCCCGGTGTCTGGAAGAAAAGAAAAGCCGCTGCTACAAAGAATAGCATCCAGGAAGCTATCATAAATGTATTGAAATTGGATCCCTGCGGCAGCTCCAGGTGCTTTAATAGCTCTGCCATCTCAAAGCTGCCTTCATCCGTGCCCTTAACGTTCCTGTAGATTTTTTTAATGTAAATATTGTGGAAGGCAGCTGACAGGGCCAAGATAGCCAGAATCGCTAAAAGGAAGTAGGCACCCTGGATCATCTGTAAAACCTCCTTTCAATCAGAATAGCACCTGCAAAGGCGATGCAGAAGAGTCCCAGCCAGTTGAGGAGCGCCGGAACAGAGAAAATATCGTACTTAACCAGTTTTGCATTGATCTTCCCTTGGCCAATGCCCTCTCTGCTATTGCCACCGTGCTGATCGACCTCATCATACATGAACCTATATCTATAAGGCTGGTTTGCATCCTCTACGAAGAACGGCTGGACATTGTACCAGACTGCAGTCCCATTGCTGGAGATATCCCACTCGCGGCTTGCCACTGGTCTCCATTTGTGAGACGGCGTATACGTCTCCAATGATACCTGTACCTTCGCGGTTTCAGGCTCCTGGTTTCTCATATGTATGCTGAAGTTGTAATTCTGCCACCAATACTGATTGTCTTCGCGACTCACTTGAGGGTCGTCGACATTAATCGTTACGCTCTTCTTGATGCTTGGGCCATCGAAGTGCGATGTGTTGGTGGTGTTGATTCCGTCACTCACAGTGTAATAGTAGGTAAAATTCTTGCCGGAATCATCTTTGGAAAAGAAGCCATAATCACCGGCCAGGAACTGAACCTCATCTCCGGCTTTGACTATTTCAGTGGCATTGGCCTTCTCTGTGCCGTTAATATCCTGAACATGGAGCGTCACTGTGACGGGATCGCTCTCGTTGTCCAGGGCGCTGGCAACATACTTAATTGACTCCTTGAACCTTGGCTGTGGATTCTGAGTGACCAGGGTTATATTCTCTAGGGTTGGTGGCGTATTTATAATATCCAATACAAGCTCCTTGAAGAAAGGTTTCGAATCTGTGATCTTTTCATCTTTTGTGGTCCATTTATTCCGTCCATCGGATAAATTTACCATGAATCGAATTTCTCCAACCGTTTTAAGATCCTGGAAGGAAGTGATCTCCGGCCAGACAACTGCAGTGTAGTTGTACTTCTCTTTTGCATTATACACATAATCGTTCTGACCAATTATCTGGGGATAACTGCTGATCTGCTCATAGCTGGTTGCGCCCGGCTTCTTTTCTTGAAGATACAGCCAGAGAACTCGCCTCATTGAATCCTGAGTATTAGTATCCTTAATGTAACTCATTATCTTTATCGGCTGAGTTCTGGTTATATTGGTTCGGTTTCCCTCATAGTACATATATACGACAGGCTGGACGTAGCTGCCCTTGGTTGTCGGTTCTTTGTAGAGCATGTCTCGAAGCTGCTCATACTTCCGGTTATTTTCATCCTTGGCATTTTTCACGGCACTGATGAGATCGTCGATGGTGGTTTGTTTGTGGCCCCCACCACCCCCTCCACCCGAAGATACCGAAGAGCTTCCTGAGCTGGGCTGCGGCCCTGCGGGAGCAATCACAGGAGAT
>CABMDX010000148.1 GCA_902385025.1 uncultured archaeon
AAGATGAGGCTGCGATTGTCAAACAATAGCGCATCTCTCCAGCCAATGGGCAGGCTTGCCAGCTCCTTTACGGATTTCTCGGGACATGCTCTGGTCAATGTGAGCAGGGTCCATTCGATAGGAGAAATGATCAGACCCTGCTCCCATAGCTCCAGCATTGCAGATGTCGATATCAATTGCATATTCGACTAAGCTGAAGGCTCGGTATAGGTCGGCTCGGAAGGCTCGCCGACGCTTGTATCTCGCTCCCAGCCCTCATTCTCCAGCTTTATGTGCTGTATCGCCACTGCATTCGCATTGGCATCAAGGTCAGGCATGGCCTGATACTCAGAAACCCAGCACCTGTAGACGTTATATGCTATGGCAAGCTGGCCTGCCTCATTATAGACCTCGATTGTTATGTCCTTGCGGAAATCTTTGAGCGAGACCTCGCTTCCCAGGCCTGATCCGAAATTCCAGACCTTGTTCGCCCACTTTTCGAATTCTGTGTCGTGAGTTACTCCCCGGTCCAAACTTATGGCATCATACTCCGTTCTTCCTGGAGACTTTCGGCTGCTGCTGGGATCTCCACCTTCGCGGTGCTTGACGACTTCAGTGGTCCGCTTTAACGTTCCCACCTTGCTGATTCCTGCAACATACCTTCCATCCCATTTGATTCTGAACTTGAAATTTTTATAAGGGTCGAAGCGCTGTGCATTCACGCTGAACTGTGCCATTGCCTAAAACCTCCTGAATCCTAAGTCTGTATCTCCCCGGCCATTTGCTGTATCTTTAAAATTACGAACTCTGCAGGCTTAAGGGGTGCAAACCCGACCACGATATTCACAATTCCTCGATCAATATCGTTCTGGGTGGTGGTCTCGTTATCGCACTTCACAAAGTAGGCTTTCCTCGGAGTTGTGCCTTGAAAAGCTCCCTGCCGGAAGAGATTATGCATAAAAGCGCCTGCATTCAGGCGTATCTGGGCCCAGAGGGGCTCATCGTTTGGCTCGAAGACCGCCCATTTCAGGCCCCTATACAGGCTCTCTTCAATATAGAGGGCAAGACGCCTTACCGGGATGTACTTATATTCATCTGCCAGCAGGTCCGCTCCGCGAAGGGTGCGCGCACCCCATGCTACCCGTCCTATTATTGGAAAGGCACGCAGGCAGTTTACTGCTAGCGGATTCAGCATTCCATTTTCTGCATCTGTGAGATTGACCAATAAATCCTGCACGCCAATTATGGACGCATCAATGCCCGCCGGTGCCTTCCAGACTCCACGCTGCACATCTGTTCTGGAGATTACGCCGGCAACGGCTCCGCAGGGCGCAAAGGTATCGAGCTGGCCATTCATCAATGGGTCTGCCTTGATAATCCTCGGGAAATAAACGGCTGCATTGCGAGATTCGGTACCCGTGAGGCCCAATTCATCTAGTTTGACTGCCTGGGCGCTTGCCCATTCCTTTGGGGGGTCCACAATGAGCATGGCTCGCCGCTCTGCGCAGTACTTCATCGCATTTGCATATACGCCATCGGGCAAATTTTCATCCCTGCTATCTGGTGGAATGCATAAAAGATTGAATAGATCCGTCTTTTCCAGGGCGTAGATTCCCTCTTTCCCGGTTCTGGATGCTATGAAATCATTGCTATTGTTGAGCTTCTGGCTGTCTAAAGCTCTTTCCGCATCCTTGACTCCCGCAGACGTTGTATCATCATCCCATACAGTCTTTCCTGATGGTGGATTTATTGCGTGGATTCCAGGAACAACGAACGGCGGAGTCAGTGAGTTCTCAACTCTCACAAGGGACGACTCATTCTTGAGTATTTTATCGATTCTTCTCGGGCTATCCTTTCCTGTAACGTTATGGAAGGTCTCAGTGACTCCTGTAGCCGTATCGCGGACCGTAAGGTTGAAGAGCTCTTTGGGATCAAGGCCAAAGCTCTTGGCGATATCCCCTGAAACGTCCTGGTCCACTCTGGCACGCAGGGCATCTCCCCAGCTCCCTTCATTCGCGGCTTCAAGAACCAGTCCTTTAACGTCGAACTTCGATTTGGAGTGCGTGGAGTTGCTCGGGCTATACAGTCGCACGATGACTGCCTGACTTCCTCCGTTTATATAAAAGTCCTGAACAGCATAGCTGACCGAGCTGTCCTTCCACAGACCGCCGAAAATGCGCTCATAATCGGAGTAGCTATTGATGACTACAGGCTCGTTTACTGGGCCTTTCCTTGTGCGGCCTACAAAGGCTGTGATAGATGTAGCCACGCCGGTAATTGTGCGGACTCCGCTTGGTATCTCTTCTACATAGACGCCTGGATAGGATGTAACAACAGGCATAAGAAAACCTCCTCTAAATACTAAAATTCTGAAATCTATTTCAAATTTCTTCCAATGAGAATTACGACGGATGCCTTGGAATCTGCGGCATTGGCAAACTCGAATTCCTTTTGTTTTTTGCCAAGCAGGCTGGAAGCTCCCGGTCCGATCAGTACTAGGGGCTGGTCAATATTGAATTTCGGACCAGCAGAGGGCTCGCTAGGATCTACAGTATCCGGATCAATTGTGCAGGTCAGATCTTCATAATTGTCTGATGCGATGAGAACAAATTGCACAAGGCTCGCATCACCGGGCTGAACCTTAACCAAAACCTTGCCGTCTGTTTCAGGGACATCGATCTCAAACTTATCGTAGGCATCCACACTCAGGGAATCGGAACCGAATATCCTCGGTCCGCCGGAGACCTGCACGTTCAGGGACCATTCTATCTTTTCGCTCATTAAGCCTTACCTCCCACGCAATTTTTCGTTTGATTTATAAAACAAATTTCATGGAGATATTATGCAAAATATTCTCATTCCATGAAGAGCAATTATTAAAAATAAATAAAATTATCAAAACCGCAGGCTATTTGCAGGAGTTTCATAGCCTGCGTGCTCGCTCCTGTGATGGATGAGATTATAATGCTCCTCAGAATATGTCTTATATACTAGTATTTATCTGTTTCGAGTTTTGAATGCAGAATCCAAAAATTATTTAGCCGCAATTTGGAATTTATGAAGCCAAAATTATTGATATAATTCATTCATCCCAAATGATTCCTGGCAAATTCAATAGTACTCTTCCGGGTTTTTTCTTCGGAGTGCTCTGCATCTTGTCCTTGAACTTTGCTTATTCCAGAGCCAATTCGCCGTCAATATATCTCCTCATGAAGGAGCCAAATTATCTGGATCGAATGAATTAAGTGCTTTAGGGTTCGTTTCAGGATTCATGAAAATAATATACAGCCGGCATTTTGAGGAGAGATATCTCACAAACCCTGTAGAAAGCCCGGACCGGGTCAGCCTATCAGCGCGAGTGCTGCAGGGATACGAGTTTATGGAAGCATCTCCCGCCAGCCTGCTGGATATCTCCAGAGTCCATGGCCGGGAGCATATTGAACGGGTGAAGGATATGGGCCTCTTTCACGCTGCAAGCTATGCTGCGGGCGGTGCAATAGTGGCTGCACAACAGGCTTTGCAGGGTGAACCTGCCTTTGCATTGATCAGGCCGCCAGGACATCATGCATCGGCTAATCGAGCCTGGGGGATGTGCTTTTTGAATAATATGGCTATAGCTGTTCAAAACATCAGGCCAAAGGCCAGGCATGTTCTGATCATCGACATCGATCTTCACTATGGAGACGGCACAGCCAGCATCTTCCGGGCTGATCATGAGGTCCGAATTGCAAATCCCGGTTCCATTGATGCTAACTTCGATTATCTGACCCTTGATGTGCATGGATATTTATCGCAGATCGAGGCTGCCTTGGAGGGAGACAATTATGATATCGTGGGGGTTTCGGCAGGCTTTTATACCTATAAATAAGATTGTGGCGGTCTTCTGGCAACAGATGATTATGAGACAATTGGTAGGCTGATCGCCGAAGGATCGCAAAAATGCAGGGGGAGGCGCTTTGCAGTGCTAGAAGGAGGGTATCATCCGGATCTGGGATTAAATATAAAGAGCTTTGTCAAAGGATTTGCCTGAGTGCGCTTTTTTTGGGCAGAAATAGCTAATTTTGTGATTATGGGTTTTCGTATTCACTGAATTTTGGATAGCGGATTGAGGATGCAAAAAGGTCGTGCCCTTTGAACGGGGCCTTTATGTCTCACTTTTCAACCTATAGATCGATCTACTTAATAAAAATTAGACTTAATAAATAATAAAAATTATCTTTTAAATAATCTGTTAAAATTATATAAAAAATTAAACTTAAAATTAAAAAATATTATTTTTGTACTTGTTAATATGTACTAAAATTATTATTGAATTAATTATGTTACTTGATATTGTAATAAAAATCTTAATTAATTAAAAAAATACTAATTAATAATAATGTATCTAATACTTAAAATTAATATTTTGTGAAATTCGCTCTAATTAAAAACCTCCAAGAATCACCTGAGAATTTTCACCGATATTAACAGAATTCCATAGACTATATGAACAGATCTTTCTCCTCGCAAGGAAGATGCTATTTTGCCAGGACGATCATTCCATATACTATGTGAATATGCCTATCTACGCGCTCATCCTCATGCTTTGCGACCTGAAAACATATCTCAAAAGTGCTTTAGCTTTCATTATCCAATTTGTTCTTATATATTGTAAGAATCAAGTCTCATAGACTGTTTAAAATTCAACAATTTTATAAATACTAATTCCCTATCGTAGATATAGACTTCGCATACTTAATTATTATTTATAATATTATTCTAATAAATGATATGAAGTTTTAGCTGGTACTTGATATTATATTAAATTTATTCTTAGGGTGTATATAATTATTCTCAACTTGTACTATTTATGTATTTAATTATGATTTCATTAAGATGTATATGTTTTATTAGAACCATTATAGACATACTATATACATATCTTACTATATTTTTTAAATCAATGCAAATAATTAGATACTTTAATAAATTTAAATTTTTTAATAAACACATAGTATTATAATTATAAATTCTGTTAAATTAATAATATATTAATTCATAAAAAGATGTCAAAACAATATATGTTTTAAATTTATTTATTATTTATTTTAACTTCATTTAGGTGAAAAGTTAGAGATATTGTTTACAAGTATGCAATTTCAAATGCTCGCTGGGAAATGCCAAATTCTCATCTTCTACCCAGCTCATCGTGTAGAGTCCCGAAACTCTTGACTTTATATACCCATCACTGGCGCATGGGCAAGAAGAACAAAATCGTAAAGCTAACTCCTCGAAAAATCAGATATATAATCCGTTACAAAACCAATAACCATAG
>CABMDX010000149.1 GCA_902385025.1 uncultured archaeon
ATGTTCGAGCCCATCCACGGCTCTGCACCCAAGTACAAGGGCCAGAACAAGGTCAACCCCATCGCCACCATCTGGGCAGGCGCCATGCTCCTGGATCATCTGGGCCAGCCGCAGGCGGCCACTGACATCGTGAAGGCCATTGAGCGGAACCTATTTGAAGGCAGGATCAAGACGTATGATCTGGATGGAAGCAGCACCACCTCTGAGGTAGGCTCAGAGATCGCTCGCCTAGTGGGACTTGTCTAAGTCCCACAAGGGAAAAAGCTTTATGTGGGATGCTTTTATTCCTCACTCAGTGCAGCATATTAGGCTTGAGGCATGCCAGGCCGTGAGGGCTCGTAGCTCAGTTAGGCAGAGCGTCTGGCTTTTAAATTTTTGCATGAAGATACCAGGTGGTCGAGGGTTCAAATCCCCCCGAGCCCGTTTGGAGTTTCCTTGAGCCTTTTTGCTCCTTCTCATGAGTTGGTGGTTCGAGTGACCAAGTTTACAGTAAGAGATCATGAAATGGTTCCGGAACACGTGCTGCTCACTCCGGAAGAAAGTTCGCTGGTGCTGAAGAGCTTTGGCATCGAGGCACCACAGCTCCCTAAAATCCTGGTAAACGACCCCGCTGCCAAAGAAATAGGGGCAAAAGTTGGCGATGTCATTAAGATTATACGGAAGAGTACAACAGCTAAGCAATCGATCTTTTACCGGCTGGTAATCGATTAAAGGTGGTCTTTTGCTCGACAGAAATGTTCTTTATACCTCTTATTTTACCAGGGATAAGCTGGTGCATCATCATATCAACTCCTTTAACGATTTCATCGATAAAGGTCTCCAGAAAGTCATAGACGAAGTGGGTATCATCGAGACCAATATCGAGAATACCTACGTGAAGCTGGGCAAAATCCGCGTAGAGAGACCCATGGTGCGCGAAGCGGACGGCTCCGTGGAGAGGCTTTACCCCAATGATGCCCGGCTGCGCAATTTGACCTATGCCTCACCAATAAAACTGGAGATGACCATCGTGGAGGGCGAGAAGGAGAAGGATCCCGTCGAGGCGGAGATCGGAACGCTCCCGATCATGCTCAACTCCAAGATCTGCAACCTCTATGGCCTCACCACAGATGAAATGATAACTTTTGGCGAGGATCCATCAGATCCCGGCGGCTACTTCGTGGTCAATGGCTCGGAGCGCGTGATCATGACACTAGAGGACCTGGCTCCAAACAAGATCCTGGTGGAGTACAACCAGCGCTATGACGAGAATATCGAGGTGGCCAAGGTCTTCAGCCAGAGGCAGGGCTACCGCTCTCTGGTCATTGTGGAGCGGGGCAGACGCTCTATCCTGGAAGTATCCTTCCCCTCGGTTTCGGGAAGGCTGAACTTTGTGACCCTGCTTCGATCTTTGGGCATGGAAACGGATATGGATATTGTGAAATCCGTATCTGATAACCCTGAGATCATCAAGTTCATGCTAGAGAATCTGGAAGAAGCGGAGGTCTCGACCAATGATGAGGCCCTGGAGAAGATCGGCTCGCGCGTGGCTGCGGGTCAAGCTAAGGAATACCAGAAGAAGAGAGCTACCTATGTCCTGGACAGGTATTTGTTGCCGCATATCGGTGTAGATGAAAAGGATCGTTATGCAAAAGCACTCTTCCTCTCGCGCATGGCCGAGGCATGCTTCGAGCTGGCTCTGTCGCGCCGCGGCGAGGATGATAAGGATCATTACTCCAACAAGCGCCTGAAGCTCTCTGGAGATCTGATGGAAGACCTCTTCCGGGTGGCCTTCAACCGTCTGACAAGAGACATAAAATATCAGCTCGAGCGCGCCAGCATGAGGAACAGGGACCTGAATGTGGTGACCACCGTCCGCGCCGATGTCCTGACTGAGAGGATGATACATCCCCTGGCCACCGGCAACTGGGTGGGTGGGCGCACGGGCGTCTCCCAGCTCCTGGATCGAACCGATTACATGGCCACACTTTCCCATTTGCGCCGCGTGATTTCGCCTCTTTCTCGATCTCAGCCTCACTTCGAGGCCAGAGATCTGCATGCAACTCAGTGGGGCCGCATCTGCCCCAGTGAGACTCCAGAGGGGCCAAACTGCGGCCTGGTGAAGAACTTCGCTCAGGGAGTAGAGCTCTCCAAGGGCGTGGACAATTATGACGACCTCAAGAAGATATTGGCTGATTTAGGCGTGGTTCCGGTAGGTGGTAGTGTTGGATGAGGCCTTAGAGGGCGGCGCCCGTGTTTATGTGAACGGCGAAATCGTAGGACATCATAGTGACCCCAAAGCGCTGGTGGCCAATTTGCGTCGCCTGCGGCGTGCAGGCAGCATAAGCAGTCAGATGAATGTGGCCTACTTCGAGGACACCAATGAGATCTTCATGAACACCGACTCCGGGCGAGCCAGGAGGCCGGTGATCGTGGTAGAGAGCGGAAAGGCCAGGGTCATGGAAGAGCACGTCTCCAAGGTCGAGAATGGCGAGATGACGTTTGCAGATCTTGTGGCCCAGGGCCTGGTGGAATATCTGGATGCCGAGGAGGAGGAGAACACCCTCATCGCCATCTGGGAAGAGGATATCACCCCGGATCATACCCACCTGGAGCTGGACCCCTCGCTCATTCTCGGCATCGCCGCGGGGCTTGTGCCATATCCCGAGCATAACGCCAGCCCCAGGAATACCATGGGCGCAGGAATGGTCAAGCAATGCCTAGGCATGTCCACGGCCAACATGAGGCTGCGGCCAGACACGCGCGGCCATTACCTCAACAGCCCCCAGAGGGGTATCGTCAGGACCAAGACCTCCGGCGCCATTGGCTTCGAGGAGAGGCCGGCAGGCCAGAACTTCGTGGTGGCTGTTCTTGCTTACGAGGGCTATAACATTGAGGACGCCCTGGTCATGAACCGCGGATCCATCCAGAGGGGGCTTGCCCGCAGCCACTTCTTCCGCGTATCCGAGGCAGAGGAGCGAAAGTATCCCGGCGGCCAGGAGGATAAATTCGAGATTCCCGATGTGGAAGTGCGAGGAGCGCGAGGCAGCGAGGCTTATGATCAACTGGACTCCGACGGTCTCGTCAATCCCAATGCCTATGTCGGCCCCAATGATGTGCTCATAGGCAAGACCAGCCCGCCTCGCTTTTTGGAGGAGCCATCGGAATTCGGCCTGACTCCCCAGCAGAGGCGCGAGACCTCGGTGACCATGCGTTCCAATGAGAAGGGCGTGGTGGATATGGTCATCCTCACCGAGTCCTCCAACGGCAACCGCCTGGCCAAGGTTAAGACGCGAGATCAGCGAGTGCCGGAGCTGGGCGACAAGTTCGCCTCCAGGCACGGCCAGAAGGGCGTGGTAGGCCTGATTGTGCCCCAGGAGGATATGCCCTTCACGGAATCGGGCATTGTTCCCGATCTGCTGCTCAATCCCCATGCCATTCCATCGCGTATGACTGTGGGCCACGTCCTGGAGATGATCGGCGGAAAAGTCGGATCTTTAGAGGGCAGGTTCGTGGACGCCACCGCATTCCTGGGCGAGAATGAGCCTGATTTGCGCGGCGCTCTCAAGAAGTTCGGCTTCTCTCACACCGGACGCGAGATCCTCTACAACGGTGCCACAGGCGAGCAGATCCTGGCAGATCTCTTTGTTGGAGTGATTCTCTACCAGAAGCTCTACCACATGGTAACTGGCAAGATGCATGCCCGCTCCAGAGGACCTGTGCAGGTATTGACACGCCAGCCCACTGAAGGCAGAGCCCGTGAAGGCGGCCTGAGGTTCGGTGAGATGGAGAGAGATGTGCTGATTGCGCATGGCGCAGCGCTTGCGCTCAAAGAACGTCTGGTAGATGAATCGGATAAAGTGACCGAGCTTGTTTGCAGCCACTGTGGCATGATTGCCATTCATGACAGGCGCAGAAATGCGGACTTCTGCCCGACATGCGGCGCAGATACCGAGATTTACCCAGTAGAGATGAGCTATGCCTTCAAGCTCCTGCTCGACGAGATCAAGTCCCTCGGCGTAGCCCCGCGGCTGATCCTAGAAGACGCGGTTTAGGTGGAAATATGACAGTTCCCAAGAGAATAGGAAAAATCCGCTTCGGGCTTATCTCTCCCCAAGAGTTCAGGAAGATGAGCGTGGTCAAGATCATTACGGCAGATACTTATGACGACGACGGTTTTCCCATAGAGATGGGTCTGATGGACCCGAGACTGGGCGTAATCGACCCGGGCCTTCGCTGCCGCTCCTGCGGCGGCAGACCGGGTGAGTGCCCAGGCCACTTCGGCCACATCGATCTCATAGCACCGGTCATTCACGTGGGCTTTGCCAAATTGATAAGAAAGGTCCTGCGGGCGGTCTGCAGAGACTGCTCCCGCCTTATGCTCAAGGAAAATGAGAAAAATATGTATCTTGAGCAGATTCAGACCCTGGAGAAGCTCGGCCAGATGACAGACGACACCGTCAACAAGGTCTTCTCCGAGGCCCGCAAGAACAAGACATGTCCTTATTGCGGCGCTCCGCAAAAGGAGATCAAGTTCGAGAGGCCACTTTCCTACATCGAGGCCGGGCATAAGCTCACTGCATCGGATATTCGCGACCGCTTTGAGAAGATCCCGGATGACGACATTCAGGTCATGGGCATGAACCCCGCAACAGCGAGACCTGAATGGATGATTCTGACTGTGCTGCCCGTGCCGCCAGTCACCATGCGGCCTTCCATCACGCTCGAATCGGGCCAGAGAAGCGAGGACGACCTCACGCATAAGCTGGTGGATATCATCCGCATCAACCAGCGCTTCCAGGAGAATCGCGAGGCAGGTGCACCCCAACTTATCATAGAGGATCTGTGGGAGCTCTTGCAGTATCACGTTACCACCTTTTTGGACAACACGGTTTCAGGCGTGCCGCCAGCGCGCCACCGCAGCGGCAGGCCCCTCAAGACGCTCTCCCAGAGGCTGAAAGGCAAAGAAGGAAGCTTCAGAGGCTCCCTATCCGGCAAGCGTGTGAATTTAAGCGCCCCAACGGGGATAAAGCCCGCTCCCAACCACCGCAAAGGCGCGGGGGGGGGTGCGATGGGTGTGGGCCGGGAGGTATGCGTGGCCATGATCGCCCAGGCCCGAACAAGTGGGATTGTG
>CABMDX010000150.1 GCA_902385025.1 uncultured archaeon
GATCAATTACAGTGCCACTGCGGCGGTGGCCTTTCTTCTGAGCCTCTATTTGCAATATATGAAAGGCTTTGGTCCCGAGACGGCAGGGTTAATTCTTGTCGCCCAGCCCATTGTGCAGGCGGTTTTCTCTCCACTGGCAGGGCGGTTATCAGATAGAATTGAGCCCAGGATCGTCGCCTCGGCTGGCATGGGACTATGCGTGATGGGCCTCAGCATCTTCGCACTCATGACTGTACAAACGTCCCTGGAGATGATCCTGGCCAGCCTTGCCCTTCTGGGCCTGGGCTTTGCTCTCTTCTCCTCGCCCAATACCAATGCCATCATGAGTTCGGTTGATAAGGGCGACTATGGTGTGGCCTCGGGAATGGTGAGCACCATGCGGCTCATCGGACAGATGATGAGCCTGGGAATTGCGATGCTTACCTTCACAGTGATCATGGGCCATGTGGAGATTTCTGCAGAGCAAATTGATCTGCTCATGGTCAGCATCAAGATGGCCTTCGGCATCTTCGCGGGCCTGTGCGTTATGGGCACGCTCTTCTCTCTTGCAAGGGGAAATCTGGAGAGAGAAACGGAAGTTGTGGGCACAGCAGTATGGAGAAAGTGGAATTAATCCCCTGCGCTGCGACATTGGACCCAAAATCGGGCATCTTAGTAATCGATGTCGGAGCACCGGCCCTTTCGGAACCGGTAGATCAAAAAATCACCCTCGGCAGATTCCCTGCCGTCCTCTGCCAGGAACTCGCCCCAATTCACCTCTGCTACCGCGGCATCGATCAGGCTCTTTTGGTCTCCGCATCTTCTGACTATGCCAAGGAGGGCATCATTGAGAAGATCAGTTGCGATATCCTCATTCAGTAGTTCGCAGAGCCTCTGGACGACTCTGGCATCAAGGGGCTCAAGACGAGCAAGGCTGCAGATGAATTCCGTGTCCAGGACTCCCAGGTTATGTTCGAAGTAACCGCGTATGCCAGCCTCGATCTCCTCTGCGGTTCCCACCAGATAGAGAACGTCCCTCGCCTGCAAGGTGGTGATATTATTGATCCGGGCCGAGCAGAATGCGATCTCTTTGGATTCGAATCCGAGGTAGTCTGCCAGAGCCTGCCTGTGAGCTTCGAGGTTTATGACCTTCATTTTACTATTAATGATGAATGGAT
This sequence comes from uncultured archaeon, assembly GCA_902385025.1. Taxonomy (GTDB): domain Archaea; phylum Halobacteriota; class Methanosarcinia; order Methanotrichales; family Methanotrichaceae; genus Methanothrix. The sequence goes on from CABMDX010000150.1 coordinate 1,158, forward strand.
GGGATTTGTATTTGGCGATCAGGGGCAATGGAGGGGACGTCCAAAGAAGCTTTGCTGCAAATTGATCTCATTTCAAAAGAACTGAAGAGCTCTCAAGAGACTATTCGCATTCCTCGATCGAAAGGTTTTTTATTATCCAATTCGTTCCACCAGAGGAATGAGCGAGGGAATTGAGGAAACAGAGAAGAAGAGCGCTCCTAGGAAGAAGTTCGATCTTAAGGGCAAGCTGGATCTTAAAGAAAAGCTGGATCTCGACGATATAGACCTGGGCGTCTCCATGCCTTCCACGAATCTGGAAGAGTATATGCGGGTTTTGAAGCTGGCCAGAAAGCCAAGTCGAGAAGAATTCACCATGATTGCCAAGGTTTCCATGGCAGGCATAGGCATCATAGGTACATTAGGCTTCGTTATTTACGCATTGCTGACGGAATTGCCAAAAGCCATCTAAAAAAATTTGGGACCATTTTTCCAAGAGCCGCTTTCAGAGAGGACCCTAGCTTTTAGCTTTGGCCAAAGCCCGGAGTGTAGCTCCAAACTCTGATTCCACCAGCTCTGTCACGCCCATGGTCTTGGGATGCAGATCAAGTTCCACAACGACATGCTGGTGGCCCAGATCGCGCAGCGGCCTGACCTGTCTGGGGCCATTGGTTATGGAAAAGATCTCCATGCCCTGCAGCGCAGACATGGGCAGGGCGTGGGGCACTCCAGAAATGACCGCAAAGTCGTAGTGGCCGCCGGCAGCCAGACGGGATACGGCCTCCCCTGCCACGGGATACTCGTCAAGCCCGCCTATGAGCTTGTAGTCCACATTTCTAGCGCTCAGATCACGAGCTATATTCTGAGCATCCCTCCGGACCTTGGGCAGGCCGAGACGGTCGTCGATGTTGGCCATTGTATCCACCTGCGAGCCTGCCACCTCTGACACGGCAGCGGTGACGTCCGCAAACATGTAGGCAGTCTCTTTCTTGGCGTTGAGGATATTCAGGCCCCTCTTGCCCTGCCTTATGAGCTCCAGAAGTCTGCTCGCAGCCTCGTACTTGAGGTCGCCCCTCTCCGGTGCCAGATACTCGCTGCTGGCAGCTCCATAAAGCCTCTCCACCTCTGTGGCTTTCTCCAGCAGAGTCTTCTGCCTCTGGAATTCCGCTTCATCGATGATTCCTTTATCCCTTGCCGCCTCGAGTGTGATGATCACGCCGCGAGTATTATCCCTGTATCCGGCATGAACCTCCACCTCCAGAACGGGAATGTCGAGGCCGGCATCCACGACTGCCTGATGCAGATCCTCGCCTATGATCATGCTGCTGCATGTCCCCGAGATCGCCATGAGCCTGGGATGGAACATCTCCTGAGCCTTTTTGAGAAGCTGGGTTAAGGGCTTCTGCCCGCCGAATACAAAGCCTGCCTCATCCAGGGCTGTAGTCAGCACCCTCACCCCGTCCTCCTCCAGCAGACGCGCATGCTTGAAGCAGCATCCACTCGGACCGTGCAATATGACCACATCAGCACCGAGGTCACGCAGCGTGTAAAGGGCTGCTACGATGGAACTCGGCCTGGGATGCAGAATCGTTAAATTTTGCGCTTCACTTGCCATTTTCATCACCTGAAACATTTTACGCACGAAAGAAGCCTTTCCGGATGAAAGACCTCCGCGGCCTCAAGTCCCTCGACCAGGTTTTTGGCAGCCAGGGCCCTGAGCTCGACTGCCAGAGGTGCGAGCCTTTGGCCCACCAGAATTAATGCTGCCATCTCGGAGCGCCGTTGACGGAGAAGCTGAGAGAGGGCAGGAATGTCCATGCCCTCGCATACAGTCTCCGACTCCTCTCCCACGACGACGACAAGGCCCGTCCCTCTGGCCCGATCAAGGGCCAAGGCCACATCTCTGACCTTGAGCCCGGAATTGGAATTGTCGTAGAGAGTTGAGCCCACGAGGCGCCTGATCTTCATCCTTCCGGAAAAACCGTCGAAGCCCTGCATAGCCATGGCGATTGTCTCTTTATCGACACCCTCAGCTGCTGCCGCTGCAGCCGCACCGGCTAAGGCCACCCTGTAGCCTTCATAGTCCAGATCCTCGCCCAGCGAGATGGGCAACTCCACTTTTTTGAAGATCAAACGATCGGGCTTCACCCGAATCTGCCCCCCATCGGAAAATGATAAATCCGGCGAGAGAAGGGCATCTGCATTGGCGATAAGCTTCGAGCCATCCCTGGCCAGAGATAGCATCTGCAGTTTTGCTGTGCTGGCCCATTTCGAGCCGTCTGCAATATGGTAATCCCCGGAAAGACTTGTCAGTACCCCGAAATTGCATAGACCCGTGCCGCCCAAAGAGACCTCTGCAATCAGGAGCCTGGCTCTGCTGGCAGTTGCCGCTTCGAGCGCAGGGATTACATTTCCAGGTGTGATGCTCATCCCCGTTTCCAGGAGCCTGGCCTTTCCATTTTCCCATAGCTCCAGGCCGCGAGTAGTATGACTTAGAACCTTCTTGTGATGGGAGATAATCCTGGCAGTCAGAAGGGCGGTGGAGGTCTTGCTATGCGTGCCTGTGACCTCCATGACTTCTATTTCCGGGTCCAAAATCGGCAATAAGATCTCGCCCACCGCCTGGTGATGAGTTATGATCTTCTTTCCTCGCATTCTGGCCTCGACCAGGACCGAATTTTTCGGACCGAGGTGCACCGGAGATACCACCAGGTCGAAAGCGGAGACCGATGGAACGTGATGATAGACTTCCAGGGCTTCCGCCTCAAGGCCTGATTGCACCATTCTTCGGCAAATTACACTGGCGCCGTGGATGGTGTCAAGTACAGCTATCTTAGGGCTTCTTCGGCTCGCTTGTATGCCAGTGCTGCAATGCATTCGTCCACGCCCAGGGGCTCGGCGCAGATTACCTCCACCTCTTCCCCCCCTATATTCAAGACTCCTCTCCTCCTCTGTTCATCCACACCAAGCTCCCTGGGAATATCCTGACGGGTGTGGACACCATGGGCCAAAAAGAGCGGCAAGGCCACAATAGTCTTCACTCCGGTGCCTGCAAAACTCTTCAAACCCTCCGGGATGCCTGGCTGGTTCATATTCAGATATGCAGTTCTGACAGGACCTGAGTGGTCTCTGCTGATCAACATAGCGAGCGATTCCACCAGCTCCTTATTATAGGGCAATGTGGAACCATGCCCGAGCACTAGTATGCCTACGTCCTTCATGGAAACACCAGTATTACTTTTCGCTATTCCCGTGTTAAGAGACGATAGATTCTTAAGTACTAAATCCTTTCGAGGCAGATACCCTCACCAAAACCCTGGGGGGGAATTTGAGCGAGATTTTGAGGAACAGATCGGCTCCTCAAAGGCGAATGGTGGACAAAGCATGAATATATCCTGGAGATGGCTATCATTAATCGGAAGTTGTCTCTTCTTTTCGGTACTGATCTTCCAGGTCCAGGGAAAGGAGGTCCTCCTCGCGCCACATGAGAACATTACCCTGGAAAATTGCACATTGATACTCGAGGATGCGGACTCTCAAGAGGGGAAGGTCTGGGTGAGCTTCTCTTGCGACCAGGATGCGCCCGTATCTTCCGTCTTGGGACTCGGAGAACCAAATCGCTTTGGCAGACTCACGCTTGTCGTGAAAAGAATTTACGCTGGCGACGGCAGAGATCTGGTAGCTCTCGATATATGGTAGCAGATACAGGCACCGAGAGCTGCCCAGAGATCATGTACTCTGCAGCCTGGAGAAATACTTCTCAAATATGCCGGCAATTTCCAAAGGAGTCTCAATGACGAAGGTATCCTCCATCAGGCGGAGCCTTTGCACGTGCTCTGCATCCTCTTTTCGGATGCGCAGCTTCATCTCGCTGCCATCGGGCAATTGGGTGGTGAGAATCCCGGGTTTATAGTCACAGGGCATGATATAGGTGGGAACAAAGGCCTTCTGGGACATGATGGCGGCATTGGAAAGCAGGGAGTCTGCGAGGCCCAGAGATATCTTGGCAACGGTATTGGACGTTGTAGGGGCGAGCAGCAGGAACTCGTAGCGCTTTACCTGCAACTGGCCTGCGAGAAAGGGCGAATTGGAGTTGATCTCCACCCAGACCTTATCAAAGTGCTTCTCCAGGGTATTGAAGAGCTTATAGTACTTGATGACCTGTTCGCCGGCTTTGGAGACGAAGACGCGCACATCCACCACATCCTCATACTGCTTTTGCAGCTCTATCATGGCCTCGACCGTCTCTACAATACGATCACCGCTGCCGGTGATTCCCCAGGCGATCTTTCTCTTCACGCCATTCTTTGCCATAGGTTATCACTCCTCCTTTCAGGATAATTATTTTTCGGGAGCTGCCTGACGTCGCCATTGCATGGTCTCGGCAAACCTGCGAACAGTTTTGCGAAGCGAGCGCAGGCCTTCTTCATCCTTCTTGGCCTCCTCAAGAGTATCGCGAGACCAGACGGTTGCACCCAAATTTGCTCCGAAAAAGCCGCCGCTCACAGGAATCATGCCGTTGAGGATATAAAAAGCATGAATCTGCTGCAAGGCGAGCTCCTGGCCGCCCATGCGGTCGCCCCCCACAGCGATCGCCATTCCAACCTTGTGGCGCAAAGCCTTCGGATCGGCAGCGAGTGTTGCCCGCGTCCTATCAATGACGATCTTGGTTTGGGCGCTCATGCTGCCGTTGTATACTGGCGTGGCAATGACATAGCCCTCTGCGCCGCCGAGAAGCGGATAGAGCTGATACATGTCGTCTTTTACAATGCATTCCTTGTTCTTGAGACAGTAGTCGCAGTGTCTGCATGGGCTGATGCTCTTGGCGCGCACACTGAATTGCTGGGTAGAAAAGCCCTTCTCCTCCAGCATCTTCAAAGCCTCGCCCAGGATATATTCCGTGGCCATATTCCTGGGGCTGCCGGATATGCCGAGTATCATGGCAGTCTATTAGGAGCTGTAATTATTTTAGATTTATCAGAAGGATCGACCGGATACTGCAAGAAAATGTTTCGAATTTCATCATGCCTCTTTTTCTGCCAATCTCAACAGGATCATCTCCTCCACCTCTTCCTTAGAGGTACCGAAGACCTCACGCAGGATCTCTTTGGCAGTCTCCAGCTCCAGAATCTTGGAGTCCAGCCTGTAGTTGGAGAAAACCTTCGCCACCGTTTTAGGCCTCTTCTGCAGGGGCCACCATAATTGTTCCAGAACTCCCGCCATAAGAGCCACTAGTACGTGTAAGAATAAGTACTTTTCTAATGAAAATGATAACAGTAAATCAGTTCTATAGCTAATGATAGTATATACAAGATACAAATGATTCGCTAATAATCAGGCCATAAATGATGCACGATAAAGATGATAGGCAGTGAGGAAAGAAAAAGATGAGGCGTGCGGGGCGAAAGTGCTGGACAGCGCAAGAAGGAGCAGCAAGAGAGATATTCAATTCCTCCGGGAACAGACGAGGGAGAGGAGGAAATTCCCCCTAGATCATATTATTGGTCGTGTACTCATATTACTGAATTGGAATCCTAAATGCCATTAGCTCCTTAATAGTCCAGACATGATCCGTCAGCCCTTCTGCCATCGCAGGTGTTCTTTTCATCCATTTCATCCTGCCTTTATCAATCCTCAGCCGAAGTGAGTTGTGAGGCTTGACAAAGTTGTACCAAGCCTGGAAAAAGTTCATGGCTTGAGTATGCCGTCCCAAGGTTTTGCTGCAATTCATGCTCTTGCGCACGAATCGAGCCAATGAATTGCGAATTGTGAGATTCAGCCGCTCAACATATGCAGTGTTGATCTTTCCTCCAGAATCAATACCGAGCAACCGCACTATCTCATCAGGATCGCCATAAACAATACGCCGTATTACTTCAACGAGCCGACCGTTCTTTCTTTTCTTGCAGACCTTTGCATACTTCAGGTTAGGGTAAGGAACCAGCATCTGAGCAGGTTTTCTTCCAATTCCGCAATAGGGCAGTGTCTCAAGAAAACCATAGATATTGAGATGTCCCTCCTCAAAGGGATCCCAATTATCGGATGTAAAGACTGGAATAGGTGAATTGATTGTGCGACGTCTTTTGATGTCTCCAAAGAATTCTATGCAATCTTCTGCAGTCCTTTTTCCTTCATGATGGCTAAGAAATAACCTTGTATCGGGTTTTATTGCAGTTAAGCTATAGACATCACCGTATTCTTTCAAATCGTTGATAGCGACGTTTTTCTCCTTTTTTATATATGACCATATCTCATCAACTTGAACGCGATCAAGGCGGAGTTCTTTCAAAACCTTCATGACTCCGTGACTCATACACGGAGCATGAGAAACCCTGATTACCGTATCCTGCCTTAATATGGTTGATATGGGCAGAGAAGGCTGTTTTATTTTTTTGGGACCACGATCCTGTTTTTAAAATTAGCCATCTAACCACTCGCATACACGGATGCGTCTTTGAATGCGTATGGGAAAATGTCCTTACGAGGGTTTTTAGCATCTGCCCATATCAGGCCAGGTAATAGTATGATGGAGCAAAGGAATAAAGTTTGCGGAGTCGATGTCCACAAAAAATTTCTGATTGCTACAATCCTATCAAGAGATGGAACTAAGATACAGAAGCGATATAGCACGGACATTGACCACTTGTTCAATTTTAGGGATTGGATACTCGAAAACAACCGTGACTGTGTAGCTATCGAATCAACTGGCGTTTACTGGTATCCTGTGAATGCGGTTTTAGAAAACAAGGTAGAACTGATACTGGCAAATGCACACCAGATCAAACATACTCCAGGCAGAAAGACCGATTCCATAGATTCTGAATGGATTGCTGAGGTTGCTATTAACAATTTGATAGATCCATCACGAATATTCCCGAAAGAAGAACGGGACCTTAGAAGACTAACAAGGACAAGAGAGAGTCTTGTGAAAATAAGATCTCAGTTTAAGAACCAAGTTCACCAGGGACTGGAATCGTGTAGCATAAAACTCTCGTCAGTTCTTTCAGATAATTTTGGCAAATCAGGGAGACATATACTGAACGGCCTTATCAATGGAAAAGACATTGATCATATATAGTTCTTAACGTAACTTTTTTAAACTAATAAAACATATCTATGGATCATGAGCAGAAA